>NZ_WJID01000003.1:0-110903 GCF_010994055.1 Gracilibacillus thailandensis
GGCAAAACGATCGTGAAAATAAGTAAATGGTTTCCATCCAGTCAGCTATGCTCCGTTTGTGGGCATCACGATGGCAAGAAATCGCTTGACATAAGGGAATGGACTTGTCCAGTTTGCCATACTCACCACGATCGAGATGTCAATGCGAGCAAAAATATTCTAGCCGAAGGATTACGAATGGTAGCTTCGGCTTCAACAACCAATAAAACCGTAGGGACTACGGGGATAGCTTGGTAAAGAAGAGAAACCACTGTTAGGGAAGAAATAACCTAATAAGTACGCTCTGTTCCCAAGAATCCCCCACTTCAAACATCCTGAAAGGAGGTTAAGTGGGGGTAGTTCAAGAAATGATGTTTTGCCCATTCATATAGTTCTTTATCATGATGATTGACTTGTTCAATGGATTGAATGATGTTTGGAGCAATGCTATCCATCTCCGGTCTGCTGTTTGTTTTATTTTTTCTGTTAATAGATGCAATGTTCCAACCATAAATTTGCTGCATACAAAACAATGATTCACGATACATGTCGGTAAATCCTACTAAGTCAAAGTGTTTGGTGATATGATGTTTCGCTCTTTCTAAATCATTGGGATCACCGCCGGATAAATATCGTGTCGCGAGGTTAACCGTTCTATAACGAATATTACGAATATCGCTTTTGTTATAGGGTTGGTTCTCTATTTTTTCATTTTGCACATATTCGACAAATTCTTGCAAGGACATATCATTTACTTTTTGGTATAAGGGATCTCGTTCATAACTTCTTATATAAAAATAAGTAGAAATAACACGGTCAGCTGGGTCTCTTAGAAACGTGAAGAAGCGAATTGGTTTTGGATACTCCTTAAAATATCGGTTGTGCCATACATGGATAGTATCTTGTTGTCTTTCGAATAAGTCCCACAAAGTCTTTCCTCCAGTTTTCGGTATATGCAAAAAAACTGGGTTCTCAGGGTTCGTAGCTTCTTTATCAAAAATGATCACATTCTTCAGCCTTTCTGTATCATTCTTATCTATAAAATTATTACTGTATTATAAGCAGGTGACAGAATTATGTGTAGGTTATTAATAGGGACTCAAAGGCATATTTTTAAATGAGTGGAGAAAATATGGAAATGGATATTTGGTGTTATAACAGTGACGTCTTAAATAAGGTGTTTTTTATTTTATCTTGTCCTTTTTACAAGAGGAAATATTTAAGTTTATGAGTTTCTAATACTTGATGTAGTAAAGTATGTAAATATAAGGTGATGATTTATGGCTCTAATTCAAATGTTATTGGTACATGGACGTATTAGCTCTGAAAATCAAGTAAATGTTTCGCCAGATTGTCATGTTAAAGTGATACACAAAACAGAGAACGGTATAGAATACAGCGAATTTGTGAAGGACACATCACCATTGCATGAACAATTCAAACTAATGGAGTCGCAATAAGTGGCTCTTTTTTGTTAATCTCTAATCATTATTCAATCCAAGGATTGCCATAAACAAATTATTGTTACCTCCGATATAAAATAGGTGGAGGTGTAATTCATGGAAATTGATTTTAGTGAGGGACAACCAGTTATGAATGAGTTGGCATTGAAACTAGCAATCATTATATTTATCCCTCTTCTTGCTGCATTTATTGTTATGTTTTTATTGAAGGTGTGTAGAATTCCAGTAGTTTTAATTAGGTACATAGGAGTTGGAGTCTTTTTATTTGGAGTTTATCAAATGTTTGTGATTTTGTATTAAAAAGCAAAAAATCATGTGATTCAAGATTATTTTGAAGGAATTTCCTCTTTTTTGTCGAATATTATTATTAGGGGGGAGGAGTATGGATTATTTTCAAACGTTAAATACCGTTCAAAAACAAATTGATAACATGTTGGCACCACAGAAAGAATTACTAGCAAAGCAAGAGGCTTTTCGATCAAAAATTCAATTTATGAACCAAACAAATTCTGCGTTCTTAAAAATGAGAGAGATACAACAATCAGTGGAACTACTAAAGAGCACTATGGAAAAACCTCAATTACTAGTTAATTATATAGAAAGTTATAATAGTGTTAGGGAGTTTGCTAATTATTATAAGGATGAAAGTCAGTATGAGAGTACAATTCATATACCTAATATTGAACCTGAAATAACGCTTTTAAATGAAGAACAAAAAGAGCAAGTAAAGGAAATATTTAGAGAAGTATTACAAGAAGCCTCAAAGGGTGAGAAAGCAAAGGATAGTAAACTAAGTATATTTTCTAATTCCATGACTTTGTTTGTTTCTATACCTGGACTCGAAGAGGCGATAATGTATTATTACGTGTTTATAAAAGATTTATATCAACATTTCTTTTAAGTAACATCTAACCATGAGTGAGAGCAAGTGAAACTGCATAATCCCCCCTGTCAAAATGAATTTTTGCACCATTTGGGTGATAGGTAGGGGGACTCAAACGCGCACCTCAGTTAAAATTTTGGAATTTTTTAAGTACTACAAAACAGTTCTACAAACACTGTCACATTAATGTTTTGAAGCATGCCACACTGACTGTTACACTATTGTAGTACTACATTAATGTGAATTCTTGCAGGATTTCCCTCTGTTTATGTCGAATAAATATATATGAATTTGTTGACAAAAAAGCGGTTAATGTTTGTCAACGGCAAGTAAATTATATTAAAATAAATCAATATGAAAAGAAAAAGGATTTATATTTAATGTAGGAGGAACTATTTGATGGATTTGAAGAGTATTGAAATAATTTCAAAGATGGCGAATGAAGGAGAAATAGAATTTAAATTTTTTCAAGATTCTGCACGAATTAGAATCAAATCAGACGAATTTGATGAATCATTAAAAAATTATAATTTTGATGGGGATAGGGAAAGTTTCGCAGATCAATTAGACGAATTCTTAACTCTAGCAAAAGATGTTGCTTTAGGTAATCCTACAGAAGAGTATTCAGAGGAAAGCATAGAGCTAATAAAAAATAATTACCTTAATGATGAGCGAATAAATTTAATTAATCTACAATTACGTTCTCACAATAATATACTTGAGGAAGTTGATACTGATATTATTACTAAAAGATCAAAAACAAATTCGAAAAGTATTATATCATATAATGGATTAATAACCTTAATTACTAGAGAGACGCATGTTGATGATGTATCAGATTATGATGTCCTACATTTAGAACTTACAAAAAAACAAATAGATACTTTAATTGATGAATTAAGTAAAGCACGGAAGAGTATTGAATCTATTGAGAAGGAGGAGTAGAGATGACAACTTTTTCAAAAGAAGGTTTGGATCGAAACTATATAGGAAATATTAAAGACAGAGAGAGTTTAACTTATTTAAAAATTGGCTATGATGATGAAGAAACAATTAGTCATGAAAAAATTATGGTAGCATATAATACCTCAAAGAGACCATATCGGAAAGTTGGTGAAAGTGTTTTGACTGGATTTGCTGACTATGATGATATTGCTGACAAATACAAAAATGCAACTCAAGATATAGTAAAAGAATATATCCAAGAAAATAAAAAGCTTAAAAAGTACATTATGGAAGTTGTTAATAGTGTAGCTGAAGGTGAATTAACCGAAGATGTAAAATTGGAAACATCTTTAGATTTATATAACAAGGGTATTTTCCATATGAATGATGTATTAGAGTTTAACAATTTAACAGTAGACGGATTTTATAATGAGCTATCAAAAAGAAATATGACCTTGTACTATGAAGATGATTTAGAAATAAACGAAGATGACATAGAGGAATGGCTTTAATGTCTGGAGATGCTGTGTCTAATACCACTGCTATATTAGCTTTGGGGAATGCTGGTAATTTGAATATATTAAAAGACATATACTCAAATATTTATATCCCTGAAGCAGTAGCAAATGAAATTAAATCCGTCAATATTCCAAGTTGGATTAATATACTAAAAATTCAATCACATGAGTCTTATAATGTTCTAACTAACACTCATGGATTGCATCCTGGAGAAGCTGAAGCTATTATTCTGGCGGATGAATTGTGTAGAGTGAAAAATATTAAAGCTTTATTACTAGATGAAGGTCAAGCTCGAAAACATGTTAAATTCTATTTTAAATCTCAACAATATCCACAGATTCATCCTTTACCAATGATTTTAAAAATTGCTGAAAAAAAAGGGTTAGTTACAGATTTCAGACAAGAGATTAAAAACTATGATAAAAACGGTTATTATAAATTAACTGCAGACGATAAAATTAGATATTTTCGAAATAGCACTCCTTAAAATTAACATCAAAAGATTATAATGCTTCGTCTTAATTTGAAAGAATCTTAATGACGGTACCGTAAGCAAATCGCGGTACCTTTTCCTTTACATACATCTGCCCACGCTATATTTGATTAGCCCCAAAATCATTCGTTTTTCCACATCATTTTGCATATTACTGGTACAATAAAAAAAGCCCCAAAACACTGATAAAACAATGTTTGTAGGACTTTTATTGTTACTTATAAGTGAGTCATTCTCATTAACGAGAGTAGAACTCAACAATAAGTGCTTCGTTAATTTCTGCAGGTAACTCAGAACGCTCTGGGTAGCGAGTGTAAGTACCTTCTAGTTTGTCTGCGTCGAATGATACGAATTCAGGT
Organism: Gracilibacillus thailandensis; assembly: GCF_010994055.1. NCBI lineage: Bacteria > Bacillati > Bacillota > Bacilli > Caryophanales > Bacillaceae > Gracilibacillus > Gracilibacillus thailandensis. Next base: position 4,642 of record NZ_WJID01000003.1, read on the forward strand.
GTGAAAGTGTTAGCCTCAATAGCATCAGCGATAATATCTAGCTTTTGAGATTTTTCACGAACACCGATAACCTGACCAGGTTTTACTTGGTAAGAAGGAATGTCAACGCGACCTCCATCTACAGTAATGTGACCATGGTTTACTAATTGACGAGCCTGACGACGAGTACGTGCAAGACCTAGGCGGTAAACAAGGTTATCAAGACGAGATTCAAGAAGGATCATGAAGTTCTCACCATGGATACCTTTCATTTTACCAGCTGCATCAAATAGATTACGGAATTGACGTTCATTGATTCCGTACATGAAACGCAGCTTTTGTTTTTCTTGTAATTGTAAACCATATTCAGATAGTTTACGACGTTGATTAGGTCCGTGTTGACCTGGTGCGTAAGGACGTTTGTCTAACTCCTTACCAGTACCTGTTAATGAGATACCAAGACGACGAGACTTTTTCCATACAGAACCTGTATAGCGAGCCATTGTACATCTTCTCCTTTATATATGAATTTTGCATAAAATAAGACAGTGTGTCCCTATCTCGACAGCCATTTTGTTTTCATGCATCCTCGCCCTAGTAGCAGAGAGTTACTCGATGCACCTCGCTTTAGCTTTTCCAATGAGGAACAAAATGGTCAGCCAGTGGTTCACATAGGCTACCTTTTTTACACAAAGTCCATTATATGATGCTAGAGGAGTAATGTCAACAGCTATATTTGTTCTAAATATATTTTTCTAAAGTCTGAACGAATTGTTCTAAATATTTTTGGTCCGTTTCATCAAAGCGATTTTTATGAGGACTATCGATGTCTAATACACCGAAAATTTCGCCATCTTTGATAATGGGTACAACGATTTCTGATTGGCTTGCTGCATCACAAGCAATATGACCAGGGAATTGGTGGACATCTGCTACCAGTTGGGTTTTCTGTTCCGCAACAGCTGTTCCACATACTCCTTTGCCACTTTTAATTCGTACACATGCAGGCAACCCTTGGAAAGGCCCCAACACTAATTCGTCGTCTTTCCAAATATAAAAACCCACCCAGTTCACATCTTCTAAAAATTGGTTTAATAATGCAGATGCATTAGATAAATTTGCAATTACATCAGGTTCATCATGTAAAAGGGCATCTAATTGCTTAATAACGATTGGATAATCTTTCTGTTTAGCACCGTTATAACTTTGTGTTTCAAACATATGTCCCCACTCCTCAATATGAATTTTATTTATCATACAACACATTAACTTACGTGACAAATCATCAAACTTAATTATATGAAAAAACAGATTTCGATAAAAATATTCAAAAATAGTAAAATTTTTAGCAAAAAGGTGTAGAAACATGGTATCATAACAAGTAACAATAAAGTCGTCTAAAAATATAAGGAAATTTAACTATACATATACAAGCTATCGGTTGTTTTGAAGGAGGATTACTTATGTTGGAATTCGTGATCGGTGGAATTCTTATTATTATTGTATTACTTATTATTGGACTCATCTTTAGGAAAAAGGTCTATGATAATGTCGATCGTCTGGAAGCATGGAAGATGGATATTATGAATCGAAATGTTACGGCAGAATTGGCCAAAGTAAAACAGTTAAATTTATCAGGTGAAACACAAGAAAAATTTGAGAGCTGGAAAGAAAACTGGGACTACATTCTGACAAGAGAACTGCCAGATATGGAGGAATATTTGTTAGATGCAGAAGAAGCTGCAGACAGATTTCGAATTAATGCATCGAAGAAAAATCTGCAACATGTTGAAAAAGCATTGCAAAATATTGAAAAGAATATTGAAGACATGTATACGGAGCTTGATCATTTGCTTAATTCAGAGAAATATGTTCGACAAGAAATTAAAGATTTAGATCCGAGAATTAAAGAACTGAAGAAATACCTCTTACATAATCGTACGCAATTTGGTAGAGCGGAAATTGTTTTTGAATCAGAATTAACGAAGTTGGAGAAACGCTTAACAGAGTACTCCATGTTAACAGATGAAGGAAATTATATGGAAGCACAAGATTTGATTGAAGCACTAAAAGATGAAATAGAAAATATAGAAGAAAGAATCAGTGCTTTTCCAGGTATCTATCGCCAATGTAAACAGCAAATTCCAGAGCAGATGAAAGACTTGCTTAGAGGTATGGCTGAAATGGAAGAAGAAGGTTATCGTGTGCAGCAGTTTGGTTTTGAAAAAGAATTAAAGCAATATGAAAATATGTTAAAAAATGCGATAAAAGAATTAGATAATGGTGAGACAAATAAAATTGAAGAATCATTAGAACAAATGGAAGAACGTCTGAACGAAATGTTTCAGTTATTGGAAAAAGAAGCAAAGTCAAAATCAATTGTAGAAAGTCAATTTCCGAATGCGAGACAACATTTAATCGATATTCAAGAGCAGGTGGAAAGCACTTCTAATGAAATTAAAGAATTACAACAAACATACTATTTAGAAGAAGCCGATCTTGAATTGTTCCTAAGCATTGAAAAATGGCTTGCTAAAACAGAAAATCAATTTGAACAAATTGAAAAAGAATATGAAGATCGTCAAGCAAATCATTTAGAAATTAAAGATAAACTGGATACTTTCTCTGAAGAACTAGATAAGTTAGATAAAGCACAAGCAGATTTTCAATTGCAAATTAAAGATTTAAGAAAAGATGAAATGGAAGCAAAAGAACAGATTGCTAAATTAAAGCAACAGTTAATTCATACAGATAAGAAATTACAGAAAAGTAATATGCCAGGAATTCCTTCTTTTATCATCAATGCATTGGAAGAATCGACGGAAAAATGTGAAGTCGTTTTAAAACAGTTACAGAAACATCCGTTAGATATGGGGAAAGTACAACATAGCATTGCAGAAGCGACTAAATCCGTTAATAATTTTGTTGAGCAAACTAATTTATTACTGGATCAGGCACGTTTAGTGGAATTAGCTATTCAATATGGAAATCGATATCGAAGTAGTCATCCATTATTAGCTTCCCATTTATCGGAAGCAGAACAATTATTTAGAGATTATAAATACGAAAATGCATTAGAAACAGCGGTAAAGGCGTTGGAGGAAGTCGATCCCAATGCTATGGCAAAAATTGAAGAAATGGACAAAGCATTTCAACGAAAAGCTAATTAGATATAGCAAAGGTGGGAGGACATCATGAAATGGTTAGTAATGGCACTATCTACCGTGACAGTTACCATCTGGGGAATTGTTCTATTCTTTTATTTAGATATAGGGCAAACAGCTTATGTATACGCTGATCAACATGAAGTAGTGCAACATAAACATGATTACAAACAGACCAATTTTATATTTAGAACGAAGAAAATGCCCGACAATACTGACACTGGAGCGGAAGGTCAAGAGTCGAGTAATTCAGAAACTGAATCTGAACAATCACAACAAGCTCCAAAATCTTTAGCAAACTTGACTTTGGAATTGAATGATGACAATACAGTTTCCATTGATGAGATAATGTCGAAGTTAGATATTGAGGTTGAATAGTAAAGTCGAGAAGATATTCCTGTATTGATATAGGGATATCTTTTCTATTGTCAGTAGCAAACTTTTGTCAGGCATAACTTATTTGCACGATCGGTAAAATATGATAAGATATCCCAATGTTAATCGAAAAAGAGGGGTTCAAGGATGATATATTTAGATAATAGTGCTACAACAAAACCAAATCCACAAGTATTAGACAGTTTTACAAAAGCATCTACCGGGTTCTTTGGGAATGCATCATCCATTCATGGGATTGGGATGGATGCGGAACGTTTATTACGTAAGTCTCGAGAACAAGCAGCATCATTATTAGAAGTTAATCCTAATGAAATTATTTTTACATCGGGAGGTACAGAAGGTAATAACTTAGCAATTAAAGGAATTGCGCTGGAACATCAAAATAGAGGAAAGCATATTATTACCTCTTCTGTTGAACACCCGTCTGTTATCGAAACTTGCCAAGGGTTAGAAGCTTTAGGTTTTGAAGTGACCTATTTAGATGTGGATGAGTCAGGTTTAGTGAATATAGACAAGTTAAAGAAAGAAATGCGCGAAGATACAATATTAGTCTCTATCATGCATGTAAATAATGAAATAGGAACGATTCAGCCGATTAAAGAAATCGGAGAAGTCGTACAAAGCTATCCGAAAGCATTTTTTCATGTTGATCATGTACAAGGGTATGGAAAAGTCCCATTAAATATTCAAGCAAGTCATGTGGACTTATGTACGATTTCTGGTCATAAAATTCATGGGTTGAAAGGAACTGGACTTCTTTATGTAAAACAAACGGTTAAGTTGTTTTCATTAGCTCATGGTGGTGGTCAGGAAAGAAGAATACGCTCAGGTACAGAGAATGTTGCTGGGATCGTTTCATTAGTAAAGGCGATGCGTCTCGCTAAAGAAAAGCAGTCAGAACTTCATAAGAAATTAACTAATTTAAAGCATGTATTAATGGAACAACTGCAAACGTTAGATAGAGTTGTCATCAATACACCCAAAATCGCCAGTGCACCACATATAGTAAATTTCTCTGTTCGTGGATTAAAACCGGAAGTAGTTATTCATGCATTAGAGGACTTTGAAATCTTTATTTCGACTAAGTCTGCTTGTTCATCGAAAAGTGCGGATGAAAGTGCTGTACTTATTGCCTGTGGTAAAGACCGTGATATTGCAATTTCCGGTTTGCGTGTTAGTATGTCTTATGAGACAACCAAAGAAGAGATCGATTATTTCTTCCAAAAATTAACCGAAGTTATAAAAAAATTAAGTGAAGTAATGGGGTAGATATCAATGCAGTATGATCATATAGTAATTAGATATGGGGAACTCACATTAAAAGGTCGAAATCGAAAACTGTTTACAACGCAATTAGCTAAAAATGTCCGTCAGGCATTGCGCAATTTCCCAGCTATTAAAGTAGACAAAAAGCGTGATCGCATGTATATCGTGTTAAATGGTGAGGACCCGGAAGCAATCATGGACAGATGCCAAAAAATATTCGGTATTCAAAATATGAGTGTGGCACTTAAGGTAGAAAATGAGGAAACAGCTATTAAAGAGCAAGCACTTAAACTTTTAACGGAAACCGAGAATGTAAGAACTTTTAAAGTATCAACCAAGCGTTCCAATAAAGAGTTTCCAATTGGATCACAAGAATTTAATCAAGTGCTTGGTGGATATTTATTGTCCAATACAGATGGCATTACAGTCGATGTTCATCAGCCGGATTTGGAAATTACCGTTGATATTCGTTCTGAAGCAACCTATTTAACATCGCAAAAGGTTCCAGGTGCTGCTGGACTTCCAGTAGGCTCCTCCGGAAAATCATTACTACTTTTATCTGGAGGTATTGATAGTCCTGTTGCTGGTTATTTAACGATGAAACGTGGTGTCCAATTGGAAGCTATCCATTTCCATTCACCACCATACACAAGTGAAAGAGCGAAAGAAAAAGTGTTAGATTTAGCGGAAAAACTGTCTTTTTATGGCCATTCGATCAAAGTGCATATTGTACCTTTTACAGCATTACAGCAAAAAATACATCGTGAGATTCCACATGGTTACTCCATGACAGTGATGCGTAGAATGATGATGCGTATCAGTGAAGCTGTTGCCAAACAAGAAGGTATCTTATCACTTGTAACTGGTGAGAGTCTTGGGCAAGTTGCCAGTCAGACAATGGAAAGTATGCACGCGATTAATGCGGTAACCAATTATCCTGTTATTCGACCATTAGTCGCAATGGACAAAGACGAGATCATTAGAATTTCAGAAGAGATTGATATGTATGATATCTCTATTCGTCCTTTTGAGGATTGTTGTACAGTATTTGTACCTAAACAGCCAAAAACAAAACCAAAATTGGAAAAAGTAGAGCAATTTGAAGCTAATATAGAGTTTGAGTCAGATATTCAAGAAATCTTGTCATCGATTGAAACCGTTGAGATTGAAGCAAAAGATAAACAAGAAGCGGAGCTAGAAGACTTGCTCTAACGGTTGGATGAATTAACAACAACTACCAGTCAATATTTTGCATGATTTCACCTCTAAAAGTTCATGATAGTAATGTAGTCAAGAGGAGGTGAAAGCAAATGGCGAACAACAACAGTTCAAACAATCTAGTAGTTCCTGGAGTAAGCCAAGCTCTAGATCAAATGAAAGTTGAAATTGCACAAGAGTTTGGTGTAAACTTAGGTGCTGATACTACTTCACGTGCCAATGGTTCAGTTGGTGGAGAGATCACAAAACGTCTTGTACAAATGGCTGAACAACAAATGGGTGGTCAAGCAAATCAATAATAAAATGGAGGATAGTGCAAAGTGCACTATCCTTTTCTTATGAATGACTTTTTGCTATCGTTATATCATAATCAAGAGAAGAATATTAGGCTAGGTGATAGAATGGGTACACTCTTTTATGGCGGTACAATTTACACAATGGAAGATGAAACATCGATAGCAGAAGCTGTTTATGTAGAAGATGGGACAATTATGGGCGTCGGGAAAGAATCAGAGTTAAGAAATACATGGATGAACAGTATAGACGACGAATACACTCTGAGTGGAGCAACCATGTACCCTGGTTTTGTCGACAGTCATTTACATATAATTGGTCATGGTGAAAAATTGTTACATTTAGACTTATCATCTATGAAATCTGCAAATGAAGTATTGCAAGCTTTAGAAAGAAAAGCACAAGAATTAGAACCAGAGGAATGGTTAATTGCAGATGGATGGAATGAAAATCAATGGGAAGAAGTCAGAATTATTGATAAAACAGAATTAGATGATATTTCAAGTGAACATCCTATCATTTTATCCCGAGTATGCCGTCATGCACTTATAGTTAATTCTAAAGTATTGAACTTAGCTGGAATAACGAGGGAAATGGAAGACCCACAAGGCGGAAAAATTGTCCGAGATCAATTTGGAGAGCCAACCGGATATTTATTAGATCAAGCCCAAGAATTAGTGAAGGAAATAATGCCACTAATATCAGAATCTAAGTTACAGGAAACCGTTAAAGTCGCAATTGAAGATCTTCTTCGACTAGGTTTAGTTGGAGGGCATAGTGAAGATCTTTCTTATTATGGTGGGTTTGAACGTACATTGAATGCGTATCACAAGGTTTTACCTGAAAAGTATAAATTTAGAGCACACCTATTAGTTCATCATCTTGTTTTTAATGAAATGTTAGCGCAAGGTTTACAGTATGGTGATGGAGGAGAGTTTACTACTCTTGGTGCAATGAAGATATTTTCGGATGGCGCACTAGGGGGAAGAACTGCTTGGTTGAGTGAACCATACCACGATGACCCAAGTAATGTGGGAATCCCAATTCATAAGCGGCATAATTTAGAGATTTTGTTTCAAAAAGCGCGAAAAAGAGAGCATCCTGTAGCTGTGCATGCAATTGGTGATCAGGCGGTTGAGGAGATAGTAGCTTGTATCGAAAAGTATCCATTACATAATGGTTTAAAAGATCGAATCATCCATGCTCAAATTATGAATGACAAGTTATTGGACAGATTAAAGCAAATTCCGGTTGTACTGGATATTCAGCCTTCCTTTGTTGCATCGGATTTCCCGTGGGTCAAGGAGAGGCTAGGTGATAGAAGAACGAATGATGCCTATCCATGGAAAACCTATTTAAATAATGGCATTGCTTGTGCTGGAGGATCAGACGCACCAATTGAAGAGGTAAATCCGTTATTAGGGATTCAAGCAGCTGTAACAAGAAGATCTAACATTGATGGACAAGTGTATGGTAGTCACCAAAAGCTTTCTGTTTTTGAAGCTATTTCTTTATATACCAAGGGCAGTGCCTATGTCATTAATCATGCTCATGACCGAGGTATGATCAAGCCAGGCTTTGTAGCGGATTTTACCATATTGGAAAAAGACTTGCTCAAACACGATCCTGATCGATTCCACGAAATAGAAGTGAAAGCAACCATCGTAGACGGAGAAATGATGTACGAAAAACCAGAGGCGTAACACCTCTGGTTTTTGTGTGAAAGTGTGGACATTTGTTCCGTTATTTGTGATAAAAGTGGCGATTTTAGGCTACAAGCGGACATCTTTTCCGCTATTCATTGAAAATGACGTCATTCTATACCAAAAAAGAACAAATAACGGATTAGATGTCCGCCAACACCGAAAAAAGGCTGAGATTGCGCCCAATAGCGCACTAAATGTCCGTTCAACATGATAGTAGGATAACGTTCAACTTAGAGGAAGGTTCGTTGAACGCGGTCCCAGAAGGAGTTGTTTTTTAGCTTCACGGTTTTAATTCGTTTATCACTTAGCTGAATCGTTAATGTTTGAATGTTCCTTATCGAGTAAGCCTCATTATCAAGCCCTACAATCGGGTAATCATTACCATCCTGAATGACCTCTAGACGTAAAATTCGATCTTGATTTAAAACAAATGAAGAACCTAATGTACGGTAGCGGTTATTGTTTAAAGAAGCAAGCTCCGTTACTTGCAAGCAAGGAATTTTTGGATCAATTACAGCACCTGAAGTTGACTTGTTATAACCCGTACTTCCGGTAGGTGTGGCCACGATCAATCCATCTCCACGAAAGCGTTCAAAATGATTATCATCAATAAATACATCCATTGCAATCGTTTTAATAATCGCAGAACGAATAGCGGCTTCATTTAAACAATGGAATGTTGACTGCCCATTGATCGTAACATCAATTATTGGAAAGCGACGAACCTCAATACTGTCATTTTTCATCGATTCCACCATCTCATCATATTGGTCAATATTAAAATCACAGTACAAGCCAGATTCATCTGCTTGGGTAATGCCTACATATAAGCAATCCTGACGAAAGTTTGTATGACGGACAGCTTGTAGAAATTCACCATCCCCACCAACACTGATGATGATATTAGCTTCTTTAGACTCTTCTACGATTTGAAATCCTTGATTTTCCACATATTCAAATAACGGTTCCAATTTTTTGATAAGTTCCTCGTTTTTCTTGTAGTAAAAAAATAATTTACTTCTGTTGTCCATTTTCCTTCCTCCTAACAAGCATATCTATCTCTTCTCATCTTATCATGGTTTCCAAAGCTATCCTATTGATAACTTGGATTATTTTGTGTTGATTGTTACGACTTTATGATTAATCTACTATTTACTCGTAAATAATAATGAAGAGGTGAGAATATGCTGATTGTCTTATTATTGATTATAATTGTTCTTTTCATTATTATTCTGTTGATTTTTCTTAGGTCACGAGTATATATATCATTGGATTGGCAATGGGATGAAGAGGATAAAAATGCCCAATTTCAAATTAGTATATTACGTTTCACTTTTTATCAAGAGACAATCGATTTCACCCAGTTCGATTTATCATCTTTAGAAACAGATAATAGCGTGGATATGAAGGAGATGTATCATCTTGTAAAAAGTTTGTTGAAAAAATCAGAAATTGAAGCTTTACATACCGAAACGATTGTTGCTACATATGATCCCTCGATAACAGCATACCTTTACGTGTCTATCACTACGTTAGCTGAATGGATTAAAGCTCATTATAGTAGTAAACGAGACGTTGAAATTAATATAGCGGCAGATTTTGAACAAGAAACTTTTCAATCAGTAGGTGAGTGCATGATATCGGTAAAATTGAGCAAGACTATCAAAGAAATGAAAAAAATGAAAAAAATACGAAAAGGAGCCAGACAATAATGGAAGATAACAATCAAAATGTTCACCCGTTAGAAGGATTTATGAATTTAACGATGGCCAATTTAAAACAATTAATCGAAGTGGATACAGCAATTGGTAAACCAATAGAAGTTCCAGATGGCAGCTTGATCATTCCTTTATCAAAAGTCAAATTTGGTTTTGCAGCTGGTGGCAGTGAGTTTGTACCTGGGGGAGGGCAAGATCAGCAAGGTCAAGAAAGCGGTAAAGAAAGCGGACAAGGAGATACTCAATCAGAATCAATCATCCCATTTGGTGGTGGAAGTGGTGGAGGAGTTTCTATTATCCCTTCAGCATTTGTCATTGCTAATAAGGAAGGTGTACAGCTGTTGCCACTAAATGAATCGACAACAGCATATGAGAAGGTGTTAGAGAAAAGCCCGCAAGTAATTGACCAGGTTTTAGATATGTTAAAACAAAGAAAAGATGAAAAGCAGCAAGGTAATGATATATAATGCTTCTCAGTAGACAATTTGAATTCACTGCCTTCATAATATAGTGAGACTTCCAACAGTGGGATTTGACCCCACTGTTGGTTAGCGAAGCTTATCAGGGTGTTAGCGTCCTATCTTGCAAGAACGGACATTTAGCACCGTGATAAGTTAGGCAGTGAATCATTTTGTATATTGTGGAGGGAATAAAAGATGTCATTTGATATAGAAAAAGCTTTTTCGGATTTGGATCAACTAACATCTACGATAGAAGAAACAGAAAATGAACCATATTTAGAAAGCTTAATTTTTGCATTACGTGCTATTCAAACAGAAGAAACCTTAGATTTACCTGATAAAAAGACAGCAGATAGTTTAGCAGCACTGAAAGAATCACTTTACAGTGATGACACTACAAGTGAATCGATTCGAAAAGTCATTCAATTGGCCTTAATAAAAGGAATGAAGGGATCAACTCAACATCAACACGTTGTAACACCTGACAGTGTAGCTATGTTTATGGGTTACTTTATCCAAAAATTAATGCCTGAAACAAAACAATTACGACTATTTGATCCAGCAAGTGGTGCGGCGAATTTATTAACTGCTGTCATTAATCAAGTGGAAGCAGATGTTACCGGATATGGAAGTGAAATTGACCCCACATTGATTCAATTAGCAGTAGAAAGTGCGAATTTGCAGGAAGTTGAGGTTGAATACTTTCATCAAGATAGCTTAACACCTTTATTGTTAGAGCCGGTTGATGCAATTGTAGCTGACTTACCTGTCGGATATTATCCAAACGATGAACAAGCCGCTAAATTTGAATTGAATGCTGATGAAGGACATGCTTATGCACATCACTTATTCATTGAACAGAGTATGATGTACACAAAAGAAGCAGGGTACTTATTATTCGTCATCCCTAATTTTCTTTTTACTAGTGATCAAAGTGATAAATTACAAAAGTATTTGCACAATAATGCCCATATATTAGCACTGCTGCAATTACCATTATCGATGTTTTCTTCCGAGCAACATGCTAAAAGTATTTTAGTCTTACAGAAGCACGGTAAGGATACCAAACCACCAAAGCAAACATTAATGGCTCAATTGCCGTCCTTTAAAGATGTCAATAAGACACATAACATCCTTCAAAAAATCGATGATTGGTTCAAATCAGAAAAGCGAGAATAGTCAGAAAATAAAAATTTCATGAAGCAAACGTTACCATTTGATATTCCGGTTGCAAACTTATTCTGACGGTGTTTAAATGGATATGGGAATGTTTGAACATATGTCAAAACATTGATTTTATTAGACAGGATAAGTAAATGAAAGAATGAAAGGATTGAAAATGTTGCGTAAAATTTTAGCTGTAAACGCCGGAAGTTCTTCACTAAAGTTTCAACTAATTGAAATGCCGGAAGAAAAAGTGTTGTCAAAAGGACTAGTTGAACGAATTGGTATTGCTGATTCCGTTTTTTCTATTGAATTTGATGATAAAGAAGATGAAGAAACAAGAGATATTCCTGATCATGCTGTAGCTGTCAAGCTATTACTTGATAAATTAACATCATTTGGTGTAATTAAAAGTTTGGATGAAATCGATGGTATCGGTCATCGTGTTGTACACGGTGGCGAGAAATTTAATGATTCGGTAGTGATTACTGATGAAGTAATTAAGGAAATTGAAGAAGTATCTGAATTAGCACCATTGCATAACCCAGCAAACTTAACTGGTATTCGCGCTTTCCGTGAAGTGTTGCCTAATGTACCTTCTGTAGCAGTATTTGATACAGCATTTCACCAGACAATGCCTGAGCAATCTTATTTATATAGTTTACCATATGAATATTATCAAAAATATGGCATCCGTAAATACGGATTTCATGGTACGTCACATAAGTACGTCTCTGAACGTGCTTCAGAGTTAATGGGTGTACCTTTGGAACAATTACGTCTGTTATCTTGTCACTTAGGAAATGGCGCAAGTATCGCTGCAATTGAAAAAGGTAAGTCAATTGATACTTCTATGGGCTTTACACCTTTAGCTGGTGTTACAATGGGGACAAGATCTGGAAATATTGATCCAGCCTTAATTCCGTATATCATGGAGAAAACTGGACAATCTGCTTCAGAAGTAATGAATATTTTAAATAAGAAAAGTGGTATGCTAGCTTTATCCGGATTTTCTAGTGATTTACGAGATATCCAGGAAAAAGCAGAGAATGGTGACAATCGTGCCGAATTAGCTCTTCAAGTATTTGCAGAGAGAATTCATAAATACATTGGTTCCTATGCTGCAAGAATGCATGGTGTGGATGCGATCATCTTTACCGCTGGTGTAGGTGAAAACAGTATAACCATTCGTGAACGTGTATTAAAAGGATTAGAGTTTATGGGTGTATACTGGGATCCAAGCCTAAACAACATTCGTGGTAAAGAAACATTTGTAAACTATCCACATTCCCCTGTAAAAGTAATTGTTATTCCAACAAACGAGGAAGTAATGATTGCTAGAGATGCAGTGAGATTAACACAATAAATTTATTTAGAAATAGATCTTTTTCCTACTAAATAGGGAGAAGATCTTTTTTATTTATATTTAAAAATATTGAGAGATTAGATGACTCTCCATTCAGGAGAAAGCTAGTTTCCTTGTTGATGGTGATTAAACTTACTATTATAAGTTAATGTTCAATATATCAATATCTGAAAGTCAATAGTTTGTTAAATATCTTGAATTTAAAAAGTCTGGGAAGATATTTGACAAAATTGCTTGAAAGTTTGGGAAATTTCAGTTATATTATAACATGATTATATATTACATAATCTTTACAAAAACTTAAAAGAGGGGGGTTTAGATTAATGAAATCTAAACATTTATTTTTAATGTTATCTCTTCTGTTTGTACTATCGATTGCACTAGTTGCTTGTGCAGGTGACGGTGAACCGGAGGAAACAACAGATGAAAACGATTCAGCAGAAGAAGGCAGCGAGAACGAAGAAGCAGCAGGTTCCGGGGGAGACTTAGTGATAACGGTACCATCTGATGTAGTTTCACTATCAGCTCAAGGACAAAATGACGTACCTTCAAGTAATGTACGTGAAAATATTTATGAAACACTAACTACACTGAACGACGAGCAAGAAATTGAGCCAGGTTTGGCGACTGATTGGGAACAAGTGGATGATGTAACATGGGAATTCCACCTTCAAGAAGGTGTCACTTTCCATGATGGTGCAGAATTCAACGCTGAAGCAGTTAAAAAGAGTTTTGATCGTTTAGCAGATGAGAAAATTGCTTCTCCATATGTATTCTTAATAGAGCAAGTGGAAAGTATTGAAGTAGTAGATGATTATACCGTTAGATTTAATTTAGAGTATCCATATGCTCCATTATTAGCTAATCTAGCGCATAGTGGTACAGGGATTATGAGTCCTACTATTATTGATAAAGACTATGAACAACTAGAAGATGGTGGCGATGTTGACGAGTATATCAACCAAAATCCTAGTGGTACAGGACCATTTGAATTAGAAGATTGGTCTGCAGGTGAGAGCGTAACATTAACTCCATATGAGGATTATTGGGGAGACAATGCTAAATTAGATTCTGTTCAATTTAAAGTAGTATCAGAACAAAGCTCACGAGTAGCAGAGTTAGAAACAGGTGTGACTCATGTAGCAGATCAAATTGGACCGAATAATATGTCTAGAGTCGATGGTCTACCAGATGCAAGTGTTTTACAATCTCCAAGTGTTTCTGTGTCTTATATCGGATTTAATATAGAAAAAGAGCCATTCGATGATGTCCGAGTACGTCAAGCCCTTTCTATGGCAGTGGATAAAGATCAAATCATCAATGGTGTAATGAATGGTGTAGGTATCCCTGCAATTGGTGCGTTAGCGCCACCTGTATTTGGATACGATGATTCCATTGAAGGTTTACCGTATGATGTAGAAAAAGCGAAAGAATTATTAGCTGAAGCTGGATATGAAGATGGGTTTGAAACCACTATCTGGACAAATGATAATGAGCAGCGTGTTGATACAGCTGTAGCACTTCAAGCACAATTAGGCGAGATTGGTGTCGATGTTGAGATTCAAGAATTAGAATGGGGAGCATACTTAGAAGGTACTGCTAATGGAGAGCATGATATGTTTATTCTAGGTTGGTCTACTGTAACTGCTGACGCTGATTATGGATTATATCCATTATTCCATAGCTCTCAGCAAGGTGAGCCAGGGAACCGTACTTTCTTAGCTGATGATGAAGTAGATGAATTATTAGATGAGGGACGTCGAGAAACAGATCCTGCAGCAAGAAAAGAAATTTACACGGAAGTACAGGAAAAGCTTGTTGATCTTGCTCCTATGATATATACGCATCACCAAGAGTATCTATTAGGTGTAAGTGATTCAGTTAAAGACTTCAGCATCAATGCACAAGGTATCTACCAAATTAAAGATGCATATATTGAAGAATAAGTATAAAAAAGGAAGCCTACTGTATGGCTTCCTTTTTTGTGTTGAAAAATGAAAATATCGAGAAGGGAAAGTTTTTAGAGACTGGTTTTTTCAAAAAAGTGCTCTAATTGCTCTCATTTTAGGGGTATTATTGTTTAGTTTTATGTTCAAGAAGTACAGAGTCTCAGATACTAAAATGGCAAATTTTTATGACCATCTGTTTCCTTTTTTGGGGGATGTTTAGAAGGAGAACCATCTATTTGTTGAGGCATATGAAAGGATTGTGATGGAGGTAACAGAGGTTATGAAAAAAGAGCTTAGATTACTTAAAGTAATCTAAGCTCTTTTCTTTATTATTGCTCTGCAGCAATCTTTTCAATATGGTGACATGCAGCACGATGCCCTTCTTTCATATTATCCAAATTACGCAATGCAGGAACTTCCTGTTTACAAATATCCGTAGCGAAAGGACATCTTGTATGGAATCTGCATCCTTGTGGTGGATTAATAGGAGACGGTACATCGCCTTTCAAGATTATTCTTTCTTTCTTTACCTCGGGATCAGGTGTCGGAATCGAAGAAAGTAATGCTTTTGTATAAGGGTGCTGAGGATTATCAAATAATGATTTTTTATCAGCGATTTCTACGATTTTACCTAAATACATTACAATAATTCGATCGGAAATATGACGAACAACACCTAAATCATGTGCAATAAATAGAAATGTCAAATTAAATTCTCTCTGCAGCTTCTTAAGTAAGTTAAGAACTTGTGCCTGTACAGATACATCAAGAGCAGATACAGCTTCATCACAAATGATTAGTTTTGGATCAACAGACAATGCACGGGCGATCCCAATACGTTGTCTCTGTCCACCTGAGAATTCATGTGGATAACGATCGATTTGATCGGCATTTAGTCCGACTGTTTCTAGTAATTCGATTGCTCGTTCACGTCGCTTTCCCTTTGGTACAGCATTTTGTATTGCCATAGCTTCCATTAAGATCTTTCCTACAGTTTGTCTCGGATTAAGCGAAGCATAAGGATCCTGAAAAATTACTTGTAAATCTTTTCGTTTCTTTCTCATGTCTCTTTTACTTAATGAAAGCAAATCGACACCATCAAATTCAATGGAACCATCTGTCGGTTCGTCTAAACGTAGAATGGCACGACCTGTCGTTGATTTCCCACATCCAGACTCACCCACAACACTTAAGGTTTCACCTTCATATATATCGAAAGTAACGTCATCAACAGCTTTGACATGATTTACAGTTCTTCCTAAGATCCCTCCTTTAATAGGGAAATGTTGCTTTAAATTATTCACTTTCAGCAGTTCTTTTTGACTCACGTACATTCACCTCCGGATCTCCGTCCCAACGGTCTGTGTAAATCCAGCAACGTACTTCGCTACCATCTGCTTGAGTATCTAGACTTGGCAACTCTTTTGCGCATAACTCTGTGGCAAACGGACAACGTGGTGCAAAACGACAGCCAGCAGGCATATCTTTTGGACTTGGTACATTGCCTTTAATAGGCTCTAATTCATCTACATCAGTATCATGTCTAGGGATAGAATTAAGTAACCCTACCGTATATGGATGTTTAGGAGATTTAAATATTGATTTAACATCTTGGTATTCTACTACTTTACCACCATACATAACAGCGACATAATCACAAGTTTCTGCAACTACTCCCATATCATGGGTAATCATAATTACAGACATTCCTAAGTCTTTTTGGAGATCCTTGATTAATTCAAGAATCTGCGCTTGGATGGTAACGTCTAGAGCAGTTGTAGGTTCATCCGCTATCAGTAACTCTGGATTACAGGCTAGTGCCATAGCAATCATGACACGTTGTCTCATACCACCAGATAATTCATGAGGATATTGTTTAACGCGTTGCTCAGGTGATGGAATACCTACTAAACTCAGTAGTTCAATGGCTTTTTTTGTACCATTCTGTTTGTTAAGTCCTTGGTGTACTTTTAATGTTTCACGAATTTGTTGACCTATTGTATAAACAGGATTCAAAGAAGTCATTGGTTCTTGAAATATCATTGAGATTTCATTACCACGAATGTTTTGAATCTCTTTTTCACTTAGTTTTGTAAGGTCTTTTCCTTTAAAGTTAATTTCTCCACCCATAATCTTTCCTGGTTTATCTAGAAGTTGAAGTATCGACATAGCAGTAATACTTTTTCCTGAACCTGATTCTCCAACAATACCTATCGTTTTTCCTTTTGGAAGTTTGAAAGAAACACCATCAACAGCCTTTACTTCAAAATCTTCCAATAGAAAGGACGTCCGTAAATCTTTTATATCCAAAATTGTTTCTTGACTCACATCGCTCACCTCTTTCTGAATGAGTTAATCCATATCAATTCGTTTGTTTAGAAATTTATAAGATATATCGACGATTAAGTTAACAAATACAAAAACCACTGCGATAATTAGTACAGCAGCCTGCACAACAGGGAAGTCTCTAGCAAGGATTCGATCAATGATTAATTTTCCCATACCATTAATAGCAAATACAGACTCCGTTAAAACTGCACCAGCTAGTAAACTACCAAACTGTAAACCAATCACAGTTACGACCGGTATCAGCGCATTTTTGAGAGCATGTCTGTATATAACTACTCGTTCTTTTAACCCTTTTGCTCTTGCTGTACGTATATAATCTTGAGAAATGACATCAAGCATACTTGATCGTGTCATTCGGGCGACTACAGCTGCACCCATTGTTCCTAAGGTTATAACCGGCAAAATAACTTGCTCAGGTGACCCCCAGCCTGTTGGTGGCAACCAACCAAGTTTAATTGAAAACCATTGCATAAGCATTAAACCGAACCAGAAGTTTGGCATGGACAACCCGAATAAAGCTACTAGCATAATTCCTACATCAGCAAATGAATATTGTCTCACAGCTGAGATAATACCTGCTATTAAGCCTAGGAATACACTAAATATTGTACTATAAACCGCTAATTCAAAGGTAACCCAAAATTTGGGCCATAGTTCTTGACTGACTGGTAAGCTTGTTCTCCATGAACTTCCGAAGTCTAACATAACAGCGTCTTTAACGAAATTAAAATATTGAACTGGGATAGGATCATTGAGACCTAATCTATTTTCTATTTGCTCAATTGTTTCTTTTGGAGCACTCTCACCAGCAATGATTTGAGCTGGGTTCCCTGGAGTAAGGTGCATAAGTGAAAATACAATAATGGATACACCTAAAAGTACAGGGATCAATTGAATGATACGTCTGACAATAAATTGAAACATTGGCGCACCTTCTTCCTTTATTTTTTATTCATCTTAGGATCTAATGCATCTCGTAAGCCATCCCCGAATACATTAAAAGCTAGTACAATTAGCATGATGACTAAGCCAGGGAATAGAGCGATATGTCCTGCATCCCACATGAAGTCTCGTCCATCACTTAATAATGCACCTAACTCAGGGGATGGAGGTTGTTCACCCATTCCTAAGAATGAGAGACCACTTGCAGTTAATACCGCATTTGCGATAAACAAACTCATTTGTATAATAATGGGAGATAGAATGTTTGGAAAAATATGTTTTGAAATTATTCGCAAATCTGATGCACCTAAAGCTTTCATGGCATCAATATACTCCAAGTTCTTAGTAGCTAGTGTAGATCCTCGTACAATCCGTGCAAAGGTAGGAATCGCAAATATAGATATCGCATAAATAACATTTGCACGACTAGGTTCTAAAATACTAACCAACGCTAGTGCTAATAAGATGCCAGGGAATGCTAATAGTATATCCATCAAACGCATGATGACAGAATCAATTTTGCCACCATAGTACCCTGATATGATTCCAATAATCACACCAACAAGACTACCTAGAATTGTAGCAGTAAAACCGATGAACATGGTGATGCCTAGACCATGAATAACTCGAGTGAAAATATCTCTGCCATGATGGTCTGTACCAAACCAATGCTCACCAGATGGACCTTGAAGTTTTATGCCATAATCTGGGGTATCCGGGTCAATACTGGTAAGATGTGGACCTATTATTGCTATAATGATAAGAATAAGGATTAAATATCCTCCAACTAGCGCACTTTTGTTTTTTACCAGCTTTTTATAAAAGTCTTTTAAAGACCTTTTCCATGGACTTTCAGCTTTTTTAATTTTGATATTTGCTTGATCAATTTGATTACTGTTCAAAGTATGACCTCCTTTTATCCAAAATCTATCCCCAATTATTATATAGGAAAGGTTATTTAATGTAAGTGGGCTGTTAAATAAATTAACAAAACATCTCCTACATTTTACATTTGATAATAACGATAACAACCTTTATATATGGTTGTAGAATGTTGTCGCTTATTATCAAATACAAGTAGACACGAAAATAACTATACCATATAAAAGGCAAGAAATTAATTAATTAAAAAAAATAAAAAAATTCTAATTTTTCAAATAATTCAGAAATGTGTAATGGTTTTCCTAAGATATTAAACTTAATATGTAACTTTCATTTAAAAATACGGCCTTTTTACAATACAAATGATAGAGAGATTATGACTTCTCTCTATCATTTGTAAAACTGTAATTAAAGGAAGCTATTAACTCCTAACCACTAACACATCACATTTAGCATATCTGGTAATACTTTCTGAAACACTTCCTATTAAAAATCTTTCCACTGCATTCATTCCAGTTGCACCACATATAATCAAATCGGCGTCAAACTTTTTAGCTAGATCTTTCGGGATTTTAATTTTCGGTGACCCAATTTCTACATGTGTCGTAATATCTGTAATTCCTTTCTTACTCGCTTTATCTTTATATTCATCAAGTAGTGTTTGCGCATAATTTTCTGAGCGGGCTGCAAGTGTTTGATCATATACTTCAGGTGCAACAGTGGTAATAGTTCTTGTATCAATCACATGCGCTAAAAACATCTTCGCATCATTTCTTAGAACGATGTCAACAGCTTTCTTGAATGCTAATTCTGAAGCATCTGAACCATCCACTGCTACTAAAATACGACCATATTCAAAAGGCATCATTATCTCTCCCTTCAAGTCTATAGTCTCATTATATCATGTATCCGCTTACAGGTGAAAGGTTGAATAAATTTTTCTTAGACCAGAAAGTATAAATTTGCGCAGATGTCTAGCTCCGAGCGCCCAGAAACTAGGCGACTTCACGAGTCATCCTACGATAAGTCATCATCGGCTCGCTTTTCTCAGTGATTCCTTTATCTCAGTTGTTAGCTCCAGTCACTACGTTTCTAACGGGCGCTCTCCACTTTTCTTATTATTCATATACCACGATTAACCATTGATAAAACTTTACTCTTAAATAGAAATTGTCTACACTTTAATAGAAAAAAATAAAACAATCATGTAACATATAAGATAAGAGAGAAGTAAGTTTAAGGAGGAAATAACATGGGACACGCCTTTATTACGGCTGGAACAAAAGGCCTAGGGTTAAAAGTAACAGAGGCATTTATCAATAAAGGACATGCTGTTTCTATTACATACTTCAGGGATCATCAGCGTGCAAAAGAAATGTTAGAAAAATTCCCAGATGCATCGATTGAAATCATTCAAGCTGATGTCTGTAAAAAAGATGATCTAACAAAGGCTGTGAAAAAAGCCGTGGAAAGGTTTGGAACCATTGATTATTTAATAAATAATGCAGGACCATTTATATTCGAAAGGAAAAAATTAATCGACCATACAGAAGAGGAATGGAATCAAATGATTCGCGGCAATTTAGATGCTGTCTTTCATCTGTTACAATTAACAATACCAGCAATGCGAAAGCAGCATTTTGGAAGAGTTGTCAATTATGGCTTTCAGAGTGCTAATACTGCAGCTGGCTGGGTTAATCGAGCTGCTTTTTCGGCTGCGAAGGTGGGGTTAGTATCATTAACCAAGTCTATTGCATATGAAGAAGCCGAAAATGGTATTACTTCGAATATGGTATGTCCAGGCGACATTGTTGGAGAGATGAAGGAAGCATCGATAATGGAAAGCAGAAAGACCGAAGATCCCGATACACCGATTGGGCGTTCTGGAACAGGTGAAGATATTGCCCGAACGGTGATGTTTTTCTGTGAAAACGATGCAGATATGGTAACAGGTACTGTTGTGGATGTGACAGGCGGATTAGATGTTATTCATCAACATCGATAAATTTTTTTAAAAAAACTGAAACCTTTTTTAACATGGATCGTATCTAATTATAACAACCCATTAAAGGAAGAAAAGAGGTGTACCATTGGGTTTCTTTTCCAAGTTATTTAATAAAAAAGAAAAGAAAGCAACTGTCAGAAAAAGAGATCTGCTTTCAATAGAAGTGGGGGATATTGTTGAATATGATTTAGCAGATTACGAAGTAGTTGGAAAAATAATCTACAGACAAAACAATTATAAGTGGTACAGTTACCAGCTTTTAGGGGAAGGCAGGACAATTTGGTTATCTGCCGAGATGGATGATGAATTGGAACTAGGTATTTATGAAAAAATTCAGCTTCCTGAAGCAGACAATTTCCCTAACCAGCTAGTATATAATAACAAAACCTACTCTCTAGATGAAAGTGGCCAGGCAGATGTGACTGGTGAGGGACGAAGCAGTTCGCTTACAGGTCAACGTATACGTTATGCTGAGTATTGTGATGCAGCTGAAGAATCTTTTATTAGTGTGGAAGAGTGGAATAGTGATGTAGAAGCAAGCATTGGTTACCCAATTGAAAATTATGAGGTTAAAATTATTGCAGGTTCACATTAAACATTATTAGGAGGAATTTAATATGTTTCAATTTTTCAAACGTGTAAAAACAGTAGTAAGCTCAGAGTTGAATTCAATGTTAGACAAAGCAGAAGATCCGGTGAAAATGCTTGACCAGTTCATGCGTGATATGGAGTCTGATATCCGCGAGGTAGAATCAGCAGTAGCTAAGCAAATTGCCAATGAAAAAATGTTAAAAAGAAAGACAGATGATGCACAATCACTAGTAGAAAAGCGACAAGCACAAGCAGAAAAAGCTATTGAAGCTGGCAACGAAGACCTTGCTCGTCGTGCTTTAGAGGATAAGAACGAACAAGAAGCCCAAGCTAATACGCTTCGTGAATCTTGGGAGCGTGCTAAACGCGATGCAGATCAGCTACGTGAAAAATTAGATGAAATGAAAAAAGAATATCAACAAATGCAATTGAAGAAAGATTCTCTAAAAGCAAGAGCAGAATCAGCAAAAACTCGTACGAAAATGAACCGTACTATGTCATCTATTGGGAATGATGCTTCGAAACAAGGGTTTGAACGTATGGAGGAAAAAGTGATGCAGTTTGAAGCAGAAGCTGACACAAGTGAAGACTTATCTTCCGCAAGCAAGTCACTAGATGATGAATTTGAAGATTTAGAAAAAAGTGATGTCGATGACGAACTAGCAGCTCTTAAAAAGAAATTAGGAAAAGAGTAACAAACATAAGCGGGGGGTTTCAGCAGTTAGTTAACCTTATATGGTGCTAAACGTCTGGAACACCCTCTTTCTCATGGATACATTTAGGACGAAAGCAGGAGGTGATTTTGGCGTGAATAAAAAGATAGGCTTAAGTGTTACCTTGCTATTTTTTATTTTACTCGCAGGTTGTAATTCAAATTCGTTCAGTAATTTATCTGCATTTGACGAATCCGATGCTATCTTAGAAGAAGATCTGCAGGTTTCCGAAACAAAAGATGAAATAATTAACCAGTTGAAATCGACCAATAACTCAGATATGGAAGCACTTATATCCAACAATTTCCCGTTTGTTGATTCTGTTGTGGGTGACGACACAACTGCAAATGTCTATGGAACACTGCTGTTTGAAGTAGAGGAGCTAGCCGATCTCTTGGCTGACATTAAAAAACCACAAGAGGTTAGTGACTATATCGATGGTCAACAAATCCTTGCTTACTCTGACTTGTTTATTATTATCAAAGACAGTGAAGAGCTAGATAATGCAACATTTATCGAAGTCGCAAGTGAGCAATTTGTTCGTAAAAATTATTCACCTAATTTCTTAACTACATATTTTACTATCCGCATGCTCGACAGTTTCTTTGGCAATAACTGGGTGTCTAATAGACGGAGTTACTGCAGTTCCAATGACTGTTATGGCGGCTACTCTACATCACGCAGTTATAATAAGGGTGGTACTACGACTAACAGAGGTTTAGGTTCTTTTCGTGGAGGCGGACCTAGTTCAGGAAAATAATAAAAAAGGAGAGTTGAATATGGAACCTTTTATTTCAACATTTATTTATTTTATTGCTGCAATTATTATTGTGATTATTGGGTTGGTCATTTTTGAATGGTTGACAACTAAATATAAGGATTGGGAGCAGGTAAGGGATGGTAATCAAGCTATTGCACTATCCATCGCAGGAAAAATAATTGGAATTTGTATCATCTTATCATTTGCTATTTATCATAGTATTGATGTAGTCGAAACATTAATATGGGGAGCGTATGGAGTTGTATTGCAACTAATAGCTTACCTTATATTTGAAGGGATCACACGTAAATTTTCCGTTGAGGACCAACTGAAGGCCAATAATGTTGCAGTCGGAATTATATCGTTTGCTGTTTCTGTCGGTTTGGCATTTGTTATCGGATCATCTATCACATAAGGTACAGAAAGCCTGACCATCAATACATAAAAGGTCAGGCTTTTCCAATCGTGACTACTTAGGAAGTGTGGAATAGGTATGGAAGAGATAAAAGTAAAGCAAAGTCATTTTATTTATTGGGCATCAGGTATCGTATCGATCTGTGGGATTATATTCGAAGTATTATTCGGTGCCCTAGGGTCTTATATTTTAGGTGATGGTGTAAAGCAATATACATTAACCATTTCCTTATTCCTGACCGGTATGGGAATTGGTGCAAGTTTAAGTGAGAAAGTAACGAAACATTTAATTTTATCTTTTATTTACATAGAATTTCTTGTTGCTTTGATTGGCGGATTTTCTAGCTTTCTCATGTTTGCAGCAACCGCCTTTTTTTCTGATGGAACAGATGCATTATTTCTTTATTCCATTACGTTAATCATTGGTGCATTAACTGGTGTTGAGTTACCGATTTTAATCAGGAAAGCTAATGAAATAGGGGTTACATTACAGCGAAGTACGGCGAGAGTGTTATTTTCTGATTATGCTGGTGGTTTAATTGGTGGTTTATTATTTGTCTTCTTATTACGACCACAATTGGGAATGGTAAAGACCGCTTTTTTAGTAGGGTTGATTAACCTTTCTGTAGCATTAGTTGTTCTTTATTTATTTCGTAAGGAGTTAATCAAAAAAACTTTGCATGGAATTGTTGGGGGAATCATCGCTCTCATGTTATTAGCTGGTTTGATTTTTGGCGAATCACTAGTTTTATCTTTTGAGCAAAAAATTTATAATGATCCGATTGTCCATCTCGAAGAAAGTCAATACCAAAAAATCGTCATTACCAAACAGGACGAAGATATTCGGCTATATCTAGATGGGGCATTGCAGTTGAGTTCGATTGATGAACATCGATACCATGAAGTATTAGTCCATCCGGCAATGGCATATACCGAAAGTCATGAAGAAGTGTTAGTTCTTGGTGGTGGTGATGGATTAGCTGTAAGGGAATTGTTAAAATATCCAGACATCAATAACATAACATTAGTTGATTTAGATCCAGCTGTTGTAGAATTGGCCAATTCAAATCCGCATCTTCTGGCGCTAAATGATCACTCCTTACAAAATGAGCATGTTAAAGTGGTTAATCAGGATGCATTTGAATTTCTAGAGCAAAGTGACGATTGGTATGACGCCATTTTCGTAGATTTGCCAGATCCTAATAATGAAAGTCTTAATAAATTATATACGAAAGAATTCTATTCATTGGTTCGCAACCACTTACAGCCCGGTGGTGCGATAATGGTACAAGCAACAAGCCCAGTATTTGCTCGTGAAGTCTATTGGACGATTTCGAATACAATTGCTTCCACTGGTTTAGAAGTGGAAAATTTCCATGTAGATGTACCGAGTTTTGGTAATTGGGGATTTGTAATGGCAAGTAGGGAGCAGATAAATGTTGATTCGTTAGCCATTGATGTCGAGACGGATTTTATAACAGATGAGATGCTACAAACCCTCACCATTTTTGGCAAGGATGAAGACGAGAACATATTGGAAAAGAACGGTGAACAGAAAGAATTAGAGGTCAATACCTTAATTAACCCTAGACTAATAGAAATCTATGAAAATTCTTGGCAATATTATTAATTCATGTTTAAATAAACCTTAAATGGGAAAAACGGAAATAGAATAATATAGTGAAAAGGAGTGCATATTTGCATGAAAGTATCTTTCCACGGACAATCATGTGTCAAAATTCAAACATCCGAACATACGATATTAATTGACCCATTTATCTCAGGTAACGGAACGAGTGATTTGGATCCAGATGAGCAAGAACCAGATGTTATTCTGTTAACGCATGGACATAATGATCATGTTGGTGATACGGTCAGTATTGGAGAGCGCACCAACTGTCTTATAGTGGCACCAAACGAATTAGCTGTGTACCTCGGTTCGCGAGGGTTGAATACACATCCAATGCATATTGGTGGTGCACATACATTTGATTTCGGCAAAGTGAAATTTACACCTGCCTTCCATGGCTCCATGTTTGAGGATGAGGAAGGAAACAAAATTTATGGTGGTATGCCTGGAGGTATATTATTCTTTGCTGAGGGAAAAACGATTTATCATGCAGGTGATACAGGATTATTTTCTGATTTGAAATTAATAGGAGATATGAATGATATTGACTTAGCATTTTTACCAATTGGTGATAACTTTACAATGGGACCAGAGGATGCTTTAATTGCAGCTGATTGGATACAAGCAAAGCAAGTTGTACCAATGCACTACAACACGTTCCCATTAATCGAACAAGATGGAGAAGCATTCTGCAACCAAGTAAAAACAGGAAAAGGCGTTCACCTGAAACCAGGAGAACATGTAGAATTATAAGAAAAAGGTCAAAGCGATATTGCTTTGACCTTTTTTGATGTCATGGATGACCAATGAGTTGATACGATAAAACAGGGTTGCTGAGCGGACATTTATTCCGTTATTTTAGGTAAAATCGTTAAATAGGGAGCATAATTTCGATGAATAAAGGAATAGATGTCCGTTACAAGCCGTGAATACCCCTTTTTTTGCTATTTTACGGAACAAATGTCCGCAAGAAATTCATAGACTTACTTAAGTTGATAAGTCCGTTTTTATGGGGCGTAATACCCGTTGAGCATATCGGATAATTTCTGATTCGACCCAGGTTAAAGAAGAAGGGGTTTCAATTGAAATGAATTTGCCTATGAAAGAAAGGATAAGCTGTTGACATTTTCTAGGTTCGTCTTTGATCGATAAATAATCAATAGGTAGGAACATCCAACCCATATTTTTTTATTAATACAGATAATTAATAAGAGATAAAACAGTATAACTTGATTATTTAATAACCATAAGAAATGCATAATATTTCAAGAAAAAATTGAATATTACAATGAACAACTGTATAATTATAATAAGAGAAAATATACTAGTACAGATGAAAGAATGGTGAAAAGCGATTGGCTACAAAACATGAACAAATTCTATCCTTTATTGAATCTTTAAAAGTAGGAAATAAAATATCAGTAAGACAAATTGCCAAAGAGCTTAATGTAAGTGAAGGAACAGCTTATCGTGCCATAAAAGAAGCAGAGAACAAGGGGCTGGTTAGTACCATTGAGCGCGTTGGAACCATTCGAATCGAACGCAAACAAAAAGAAAACTTTGAAAATCTAACCTTTGCCGAAATTGTAAGTATTGTAGATGGGCAAGTACTTGGAGGAAGAGACGGTTTATACAAAACATTAAACAAGTTTGTTATCGGTGCGATGAAGCTTGATGCAATGATGCGCTATACCGAAAAGGATTCGCTTTTGATCGTTGGTAATCGTACAGAAGCCCATCAATTAGCGTTAAAAGAAGGTGCGGCTGTACTTATTACTGGTGGATTTGATACAGATGATACAACCAAGCAATTAGCAGATCAAAAACAATTACCGATTATTTCAACAAGTTATGATACTTTTACCGTAGCTGCGATGATTAATCGTGCTATTTATGATCAGCTCATCAAAAAAGAAATAGTGTTAGTTGGTGATATTTATACGAAGGTAGAAGATACATATTTTTTAAAAACGAAAGACCAAGTTGCCAAATGGTATGAATGGGAAGAACAAACAACACATAGTCGCTATCCTGTAGTGGATGAAAAACATAAAGTGGTAGGAATTGTTACATCAAAAGATGTGATTGGACGTAAGATGGATATGTTAATCGAAAAGGTGATGACCAAAAATCCGTTAACCGTGATGAAAGAAACTTCCTTGGCATATGCGGCACATATGATGGTCTGGGAAGGTATAGAAATCATGCCTGTTGTCGATCATCATCATCAATTGGAGGGACTTATTTCTCGTCAAGATGTGTTGAAAGCACTTCAGCACATTCAAAAACAGCCGCAAGTCGGTGAAACTATTGATGATATCGTTTCAAATTATTTTGATCATTCACCTTCAGATCCACAACATGCTACTTATCATGCCGAGATCACTCCACAAATGACGAACCAACTAGGAACGTTATCTTATGGCGTATTTGTTTCCTTTGTCATTGAAGCGGCGCGAAGATTGTTGCGGTATCAGAAGAAAGGTGACTTGGTTGTGGAGAATATTACAGTTTATTTCATCAAACCTATTCAATTAGAAACAACGGTTACCTTTCAGCCCAAAATTATCGATGTTGGCAGAAAGTCGGCAAAAGTTGATATAGAGGTATATCATGAGAAAAAAGTAGTTGGAAAAGCGATGCTGATGGCACAGTTAATTGATCGTTAAATCAGTAGTAGAGCTAACTTTGGATAATAACTGAAAACTCAAGAATATTTTCAGTAGCATCACGAGAATGCTATTATGTGGTAAGCGGACATTTAGTACGTTATTTGACTGAATAATCCCATTTTTTCGATGCGTGCGGACATTTAATCCCTTATTTGATGACTTTTGACAAAAAAAGCATTGTTTTTTAAAGAATAGCGGAATGGATGTCCGACAACATGATAAAAATGGCATTATTGTCACAAATAACGGAATAAATGTCCGCTCCCGCGAAGCCAAGTATCTTGCCGGAACGTATTGCACCTCTAATACAAACCTCAGAATGATTTAAAAGCAAATCCGCAAAAGAGAGTTATCCCGGTGCCACTACTGATCATCGTCTCAATTTGTGGATGGTGCGTTAAGGTTATTAGAAAAGTTATTGATTCGTTTGTGCTCTTTTTTGAAATTCTCCCTTATAATGAGACAAACGTTTAATACCACCATATCCTTGTACAACTCCAAAGAAAAGAAATACAAGTGTTATAAATAAAGCAAGCTGTGTTTGATAATATAAGTATTGATTGACACCAAAAACGCCGATAAAAACACCCAATGCTATCCGAGCTTTGGCATTTTTAATCTCTTGCATCAGTGGATCACGATCCCGTATTATCATTACTTTATAATAAATATACATCATAAACGATAAGATAATCATGATGGGGAAAATAACCATAGTAAAAACCTCCAATAACATAACGAGCTATATGCTAGATAAAAATACCTTTCTATTGTATCGTGACTATAATAGAATTGCTAGTGAAAAAATAATAGGTACTAAAAAAGGAGTATATATATGTCAGTAATGTCGCAAATATTAGAGAAAATAAAACAGTACGATACGATTATCATTCACCGCCATGTTCGTCCTGATCCTGATGCATACGGATCTCAAAGTGGACTTGCCGAAATTATTAAAGCAAGCTTTCCAGCTAAAAATGTATATGTAGTTGGTGAAGAGGAAGCCTCTTTATCATTCCTAGCAACAATGGATGATATTGATGACAATGTTTATTCAAATGCCCTTGTTATTGTATGTGACACAGCAAATCAAGAAAGAATTTCTGATCAACGTTTCGAGCAAGCCAAGGAAGTGGTGAAAATCGATCATCATCCAGTAGTGGATGCTTATGGAGAACTGCAATGGATAGATGTAGATGCGAGTTCCACAAGTGAAATGATTTACCATTTTTATAGAGAACACAAAGACAACGGGTTAAAAATGTCTGATAGAGCTGCCTTTCTTTTGTATAGTGGAATAGTTGGTGATACTGGTCGCTTTTTATTTCCGAGTACGACCGAAAGGACTTTCCAATATGCCTCAGAATTAGTTGCATATAATTTTGACCGCTCTGAGATGTATGAAGAAATGTACAAAACAAACTTAAACATTGCCAAATTGAAAGGCTACATTCTTCAAAATATATCTGTATCAGAAGCTGGTGTAAGCTATGTCAAATTAACAAAGGATATTTTAAATGAGTTTGAGGTAGAGGCATCGGAGACTAGCTCTGTGGTAGGGGTGTTAGGAGATATTGAGGGGATCAAAGTATGGGTGATATTTGTCGAAGAAGACGATGTTATTCGTGTTCGAATCCGCTCCAAAGGCCCTGTTATTAATCAAGTAGCAGCAAATTATGAAGGTGGCGGACATCCGCTTGCATCTGGTGCTAAAATTCATCAGTGGGAGAAAGTAGACGATGTTTTGGCTGATTTAGAAGAAGTATGTAAAGAGCAATAACCTTAAGAGATCATCTCTCAAGGTCAGCAAGTGTTGTATGACCTTGAGAAATGATTAGGATTGTGCCATCTTAAGTTCGATCGATAAATATACTGTCTCCGTTACAATAATTCTGCGAACTTCTGCTTGAAACCTGAAATCATCTATATTAATAGTTTTGTTTTCAATAGTCGAAATAAGTAAATCAATGGAATTGATAATCTCCTCCACGCTTTTTCCGATAGCATGAGATGCCTCGGTTCGAACAGCATCTTCTAATTGTTGAATCATAATTCGGTCAGAGTCTATATTCAATTCTTCCAGATTTAAAAATTCAATATTAATTTCTCCAACCTGCAAACCTTGTTTTGTTTGCTGATCAAGTGCTTCATGATTTTTTCGTAAATTTTCATAGCTTTGTCTAAGGTCCTGAAGATCTCCGCGCAATGCCAGATTTTCTTCAATCCACTTTTCTTGTAATTCGCCAAACATGTAAATAAAGATTAAATAGCCGATAATCGTACCAATCGCAACACCGGCCAGAAATCGTTGCCAAGATGGACGTTTGTGATACGGTGGAATGTGCATTATTGTATCTCCTCTTGAATAATCCATTCGATAATTAATAGTGCAGTATGTGCACCGCCCATTGCAGTAATAATTAGTAAAATTTGTTTTACTAAATCAATAGTAGATCCTTCGTAGATACCTCTTTCAAAATTATAGATGGCATCAAAAGTACCGCCAATTGCTGCAACAATAGCCCAAATGCGTAAATTTTTAGCAATCCGGTTAATATGTGTGAATGGGGCATCGCCAGCTACAAATGCACCTATACTCCCAATGATCGAACCACCAATCATTACACCAAAAGCGATAAAATAACATTGAATCATCGTTGCCATGAAGCGTTCTTCCATTCACACCCCTCCCGGGAATTAATTTAATCCTTAATTAAAATATATGGCAAACTTGTCTACTATATGTTTACTAACTTACAAGTTGCACAAGGTCTGATATAATAAAGGAACGAAACATTTGATCGCATTGCACTAGGAGGTGATAATATGTCGGATTTATCTGCACTGCAACTGAAAAGTGGCTACTCTTTAATGAATAGTACGATCCAAATCGAACCGTTAGTCAAACAGGCGAAAAGTTATGGCTATCAGCACCTGGCATTGACGGACGAAGGAATCCTGCATGGTGCAATTCCTTTTTATCAAGCATGTAAGAAGGCAGGCATTAATCCAATTATCGGGCTTTCTTATCGCATTGAACTCCATGAGTATTCAGTTGCCGTCATTGCTTTAGCTAAAAATGCAACAGGCTACAAGCATTTGCTACAAATAAGTACAGCACTGCAGCACGGTGAAAAAATAACGATCGATATGATGAAGAACTACGATGAATCACTTTTTACCATTCTGCCTGCCGAACAATGGTCAGTAGCACAAATAGAAGCAAATCTCCAACAAATTAGTTCGCATAGTGGTTGGAACAATATCTATCTCGGTGTATCAGAACAGTTGGTCGATCAGCGTAACATCCTTGAACAACTGAATATTAAAAAGGTCGCTTTGTCAGATATAAGATACTTGAATAAGCAAGAAGTGGTTGCTTATAGTTGTTTACGAGCTATGGATCAAGGTGTGAAATGGAATAAGGAAATGTTGGAGGATGTGGAAGGTACCTATTTAAAATCTGCTGATGAACTAAACATAGCTTTTCGAGCATGGCCAGAGTTACTGACCGAAGCTAACCAGTTAGCAGCACAGTGTCAAATTGAACTTCGTTTAGGACAAAGGTTATTACCTAAATATCCTGTCCCAGGTGGTATCCATGCCGATCAATATTTAGAGGAATTATGTGAAAAACAAATACCTGATAAATATTCCCATGTAACAGACGAGATTACAGATCGCCTCCACTATGAAATTGATGTTATTCAATCGATGGGCTTTAGTGATTATTTTCTCATTGTTTGGGACTTTGTAAATTATGCCAAAGAAAATCAAATTATGGTTGGACCAGGTCGTGGCTCAGCTGCCGGTTCCCTTGTCGCCTATCTACTAGGTATTACAGATGTTGACCCAATTCAATATGATTTATTATTTGAACGATTTTTAAATCCGGATCGTGTGACGATGCCTGATATTGATATAGACTTTTCCGATGAGAAGAGAGATCAAGTGATTCGTTATGTTGTAGAGAAATATGGAAGTGATCATGTAGCACAAATCATCACTTTCGGAACATTTGCGGCACGATCTTTATTAAGAGAGCTTTTTAAAGTTTTAGACATACCTGATAATGATCAGGCTTATATTTTAAAGGCATTGCCAAAGGATAGTAATAGTAGTATTGCGGCATTATTAAAGCAAACAACGGAATTAACGGAGTATGTTAAACAATCGGAGCAGTTGAGACGTTTATTTAAAATTGCTAATCAGCTTGAAGGTCTCCCTCGACATGTATCAACACACGCTGCCGGCGTTATTATTAGTGATCAAGAGATGACACAACACGTCGCAACAATGCCATCTCAAAGTAATGTTGAGCTTACGCAATATCCTATGAATGATCTGGAGAAAATTGGTTTGTTAAAAATTGACTTTCTCGGATTACGTAACTTGACATTGATTGAGAAGATTTTAAAACAAATTGAATATCATCATAAGCAGATTATTTCTTTACAAGACATCCCCTTTGATGATGAAAATACCTATAGACTTTTGCAAAAAGGAGAAACAAATGGTATTTTTCAACTAGAATCGCAAGGGATGCAAAAAGTTTTACGGGAATTACGCCCGACAAATTTTGAAGATATCGTAGCAGTAAATGCCTTGTATCGACCAGGTCCAATGGAGTTTATCCCAACCTATATCGAGCGCAAACACAAAAAGAAGGAAATACCTCACCTTCATCCTGATTTAACCTCGATATTGGAAAAAACATATGGTGTGCTCGTTTATCAGGAACAGATTATGCAAATTGTTCATAAAATGGCTGGTTTTACATATGGTGAAGCAGATATTCTGAGAAGGGCAGTCAGTAAGAAAGATAAAACCCTTTTAATGGAGAACAAACAAAAATTCATCAATGGAAGTTTGAAAAATGGGTACCATAACCAGACGGCAGAAGAAGTTTTTGATTGGATTGTCCGATTCTCTAATTATGGATTTAACCGAAGTCATGCTGTTGCCTATAGTGTTATTGCCTATCAATTAGCATACCTAAAAGCAAATTATCCTGTTGCTTTCTTTATTGAAATGTTGAGTATGCATATGGGAAACAGTGAAAAAATCCAAATTTATTTGCGAGAAGCGAAAAACAGAAATATTGCGGTTTTACCGCCATCGATTAATCATAGTATCGGTAAATTCAAAGCAGAAAATGGTAGTATCAGAATTGGCTTAAATATGATTAAAGGAATAGGATTTCAAGCTGTACAAACGATATTGGATGCCCGCAAAAATCAGCGATTTAAAAATTTATTTGATTTTTGCTTACGTGTACCCTTGCAAAAAATCAACCGGACAATTATTGAGTCACTCATATTAGCTGGAGCATTTGATGAACTGCATGACAACCGTGCAACCCTGTTAGCTAGTCTTGATGAGGCAATGGAACAAGGCGAGTTATTTAGAGAATTTGATGATCAAATTCATTTCTTTGAGGGGGATTTAGCGTTAGATGTTTCTTATACAGAGACAGATCCCTATCCAATTATGAAGCAATTGATGATGGAGAAAGAAGTGATAGGTTTTTTTGTATCGACTCATCCATTAGCTCAGGTACGTGATAAAATTCGTAAGTATGGATATGTTTCGATCGAACAAGCAAACCAGCTAAAGCAGAAAAAGATAAAAATGGCTGCCGTAGTCCAGTCGCTAAAAGTTATCCGAACTAAAAAAGGAGAAACAATGGCTTTTGCAACGATCTCGGATGAATCGGGGGAAATGGATACCGTCATATTTCCTAATATATTCCGACAAGTAAATCATTGGCTTGAAGAAGATAGTTTCGTGTTTGTGGAAGGAAAATTAGAAGAACGAAATGAAAAAAAACAATTAATTGTCAATGATATTCAACCATATCAACTGGAAGAGAAGCAACTAACCACAGACAGTGTATACATTAAAGTACTAGATGAGCAAGAAGAATCATTAGCGAAATTGGAAGAGTTAGCGACGAAGTTTCCCGGGTCTTCAACTGTTTACCTTTATCAAGAGAGTCAACGACAATTGTTTAAGTTATCGAGTCACTATAGTCTAGATAGCGCGTGGAATGTTGTCAAAGAGTTAAAACAATATTTTGGAGAAGATAATGTAGTGATTAGGCATTCTTCATAGAAGGGTGCCTCTTTACATCATTTATTGATCTGATATAATGTAGTAGTTAATTGGTCTGACCAGTAAAGACTTTAACAGGGGGAAAGTGATGTCAGAGCGCAGTAAAGTATATCAGCAAGTGCTAAGTGAAATTCAACGTCTTATCAAAGAAGATGGGTATTTACCTGGAGATAAACTGCCATCTGAAAGGCAGTTATCTGTGCAATTAGATGCAGCTAGATCCTCTGTTAGAGAAGCTTTAAGAGCTATTGAATTATTGGGGATAATCGAAACAAGGCAAGGAGAAGGTACGTATTTAAGGGATTATCAAACGTACCACGCCGTAGAATTGTTAGCTTCATTTGTCTTACAAGATTCTCAAATACAAGAAGAGTTACAACAAGCGAAAAAAGTATTAGAAAACTATGTATTATCCATTGATTCCCTTTCCGATCAACAATTAACACAGCTGAGAGAGATTTTAGCTGATTCATCTTTGTCGAAAGAGGAAAAGCATCATCGTTTCTTTTTGGTCTTTTTTAAAGCAAATGACAACCAACTTTTGTTAAGAATATGGCGACTTATGCAAGACTTTTCAGAGAATATTGAGCAAGATGTTTACCCTGATCAATATTATTGTGATATGTTAAAAAAATACAAAAAAACAATTGAATAAGCAATTTTAGATTTGAATACATTGTAGTGTAATGAAGAAGGAGGAATCTTCCTTGTTGATGTTTGGAAAAAAGAAAAAATATGCTTCCATTCCTGGTGAGAATGCAAAGAAAGATGTACCAGAAGGTTTGATG
Source organism: Gracilibacillus thailandensis (assembly GCF_010994055.1). NCBI lineage: Bacteria > Bacillati > Bacillota > Bacilli > Caryophanales > Bacillaceae > Gracilibacillus > Gracilibacillus thailandensis. Next base: position 39,183 of record NZ_WJID01000003.1, read on the forward strand.
CAAAAATGCAATGGATGCAAAAAGATATTTTATCAAAAAGAGCTTATAAAAAACTTAAATGTCTGCCCGGAGTGTGGACATCATCATCAAATTTCTGCATATGACCGTATTAACAGTCTATTTGATGAAGGTAGTTTTGAGGAGTGGGATAAAGACTTATTATCGCAAAATCCACTACAATTTCCTCAGTATGAAGAAAAATTAGAAAAAGATCGAATAAAAACTGGATTAAATGAAGCTGTAGTAACTGGTGAAGGTAAAATACACGAGAGCAGAACTGCAATCGCAATTATGGATTCTCGTTTTCGAATGGGAAGTATGGGATCTGTTGTAGGCGAGAAAATTGCAAGAGCGATAGAGCGAGCTCGTGAAGAAAAAATGCCGATTATCATTTTCACTGCCTCAGGTGGCGCTCGTATGCAGGAAGGTATATTAAGTCTGATGCAGATGGCTAAGACGTCCATTGCCATTCAACGTTTGCATAGTGAAAATGGGTTATTTATTTCCGTAATGACAAATCCTACTACAGGTGGAGTATCTGCTAGTTTTGCTTCGATCGGCGATTACAATTTCGCTGAGCCAGGTGCACTAATCGGTTTTGCCGGTAGACGAATTATTGAACAAACCATTCGTGAAAAGTTACCAAAAGATTTTCAAACAGCTGAATTTCAGTTGAAACATGGACAAGTCGATAAAGTAATCTCGCGCGCGGAGATGCGAGATACACTAGGAACGATATTGGATATCCATGGATATGGAGGTGAAACAGTTGAAACAAGTGCTGGAGTTTGAGAAACCTGTTATTGAATTACGTGAAAAAATAGAAGAATTAAAAGCTATGACAAAAGACAGTGATATAGATTTATCTGATGAAATAAGTAAAATGGAAGAACGTCTAGCTAAATTAGAAAATGAAATTTACGGGAAGTTAAAACCTTGGGATCGTGTACAAATCGCACGTCACGCAGAACGTCCTACTTCATTAGACTATATTGAGCAATTATTTACTAATTTTATTGAATTTCATGGAGATCGTTTTTTCGGAGATGACGAAGCGATTGTTGCAGGAATCGCCAAGTACAAAGGCAAGCCTGTTACAATTATTGGGCAACAACGTGGTAAAAATACGAAAGATAATATTAAACGTAATTTTGGAAGTCCACACCCTGAAGGGTACCGAAAAGCATTGCGCCACATGAAACAAGCAGAGAAGTTCAACAGACCGATTATTACTTTTATTGATACCAAAGGTGCTTATCCAGGTAAAGCTGCAGAAGAACGTGGTCAAAGTGAAGCAATAGCTAGAAACTTGATGGAGATGGCAGGTATTAAAGTCCCAATCATCTGTGTGGTAATTGGTGAAGGTGGAAGTGGTGGAGCTTTAGGTATTGGTGTAGGAGACCGAATTCACATGCTAGAGAATTCCACTTACTCCGTTATTTCTCCAGAAGGTGCAGCTGCTTTGCTTTGGAAAGATTCGGGACAAGCAGAAAAAGCTGCAAAATCGTTAAAAATAACTGCTCCTGATTTAAAAGCATTAGATGTTATTGATGAGGTAATACCAGAACCACTTGGTGGAGCACACCGTGACAAGGTCACCCAAGCCTTAAGCATCAGCAAAGTATTAGATGATTCGTTACGCGAGTTAGAAGAGGAAAATGAAACTTCTCTACTCGAAAAACGATGGGAAAAGTACAAACAAATCGGTGAAGTCCAATCATCCATAGAAAAAGTAGAAGTCTAAATTCAAATAAACCTCTCCAACTTCAGGAGAGGTTTTTCTAATTGCGTTTGTGAAAATAGTGCGGTAATACAAGGGATATCCCCGGAAGAGCTATCCTGTTCCAAGGAAAAAGTCTTCTCTTCCGGGGATAATCGATTATATCCAGGGAAGAGAAGGAGATATCCCTGGAAGAGCTATCCTGTTCCAAGGAAAAAGTTTTCTCTTCCGAGGATAAACGATTATATCAAGGCAAGTGAAGTGAGGAGCCGGATGATCACGATAAATGTCAAAATGCCTTCATAGGTAACTGTAAATTAAGTTTCGAACAAACAGTATTTTCATTACTTCGCAGTATATATTATATCTAATACTATTTATTATAAAGATAAATAGAGTTTTTTGAATTTGATAAACGATAAAAAAACAAAAAAACTTTCAATGTGAAGAGAAATACGCTAAAATTATAATGTTTAGGGGTGAGTTTCGTTTTTATTTCATGTATAATCTTAGGTGGAATTCCTATATAGTTTAAAAGACATAAAAGATGGGGAGAAATGTTGTAGGGCAATTTATTTTGTTAATGAGGTGATTGATTTGAAAAAAATTGGTGTATTAACAAGTGGTGGAGATGCACCGGGAATGAATGCAGCAGTTCGTGCCGTTGTTCGTAAAGCAATCTATCATGAATTAGAAGTTTATGGCGTTTATAACGGATATGAAGGTCTTATGGAAGGTAATATTAAGAAAATGGAACTAGGTTCTGTTGGGGATATTATCCAACGAGGTGGAACGATTCTATACTCCGCTCGTTCCGAAGAATTCAAGACAGATGCGGGGCAACAAAAAGCAATCGAGCAAATGCGAGAAATTGGAATAGAAGGACTCATTGTTATTGGTGGAGATGGGTCATTTCGTGGTGCAGAAAAATTGACTCAAAAAGGTTTTCCGTGTATCGGTGTTCCTGGTACTATTGATAATGATATTCCAGGTACTGATTATACGATTGGATTTGATACAGCTTTAAATACCATCGTTAATGCGGTGGATAAAATTCGAGACACAGCTACCTCACACGAGCGTACATATGTAATTGAAGTAATGGGAAGAGATGCTGGTGACTTAGCTTTATGGGCTGGTCTTGCAAATGGTGCGGAAACTGTCATCATTCCAGAACAAGAAGAAAGTTTCGAAAGTGTTGTAGGTAAGTTGAAGCGAGGACAGGAACGAGGTAAAAAACATAGTATTATCATTCTTGCTGAAGGTGTCGGCAGTGGTGTTGAATATGGAAAGCGTATTGAAGAAGAAACTAACATGGACACACGTGTAACAGTACTTGGCCATATTCAACGCGGTGGTTCACCTTCAGGATATGACCGTGTATTAGCAAGTCGTTTAGGTGCAAAAGCTGTCGACTTATTGCTGGATGGAATCGGAGGTCGCATGGTTGGTATTGAAAATAATATTGTAGTTGATCATGATATATCAGATGTTTTAGCTAAAAAACATGCTGTTAACATGAACATGTATAAATTAGCTAATCAACTGTCTATTTAATTTGATAAATATCGATACACATAGTCATAATAGGGTTTAGAGATTGAAGGAGGAAGCAAAATGAGAAGAACTAAGATCGTTTGTACGATTGGACCAGCATCAGAATCAGAAGAAAAATTAGAACAATTGATTGAGGCAGGGATGAATGTTGCCCGTTTAAATTTCTCCCATGGAGATTTTGATGAGCATGGAGCAAGAATTAAAAACATTCGTAATGCTGCGAAAAAATTAGGAAAAACAGTTGCCATTTTATTAGATACGAAGGGTCCTGAAATTCGTACAGGTACTTTAAAAGATGGAAAAGCTGATATTGTTAAAGGTAATACCGTGTATGTTTCAATGGATGATATTGAAGGAAACGATGAACGGATTTCAGTAACTTATCCGCAACTAATTCATGATGTCGAAGTAGGGTCTAAATTACTATTAGATGATGGTTTAATAGCTCTGGAAGTTACAGAAATTCTTAAAGATAGAAACGAATTAAAAACAGTAGCGTTAAACTCTGGATTACTAAAAAATAAAAAAGGTGTTAACGTTCCAAACGTAAGTGTAAATCTACCAGGCATCACAGAAAAAGATGCAGCAGATATTAAATTTGGGATTGAGCAAGGCGTTGATTTTATAGCTGCTTCCTTTGTTCGACGTGCATCAGATGTGTTGGAAATTAGAGGATTATTGGAAGAACAGAATGCAACACATATCCAAATTATTCCTAAAATAGAGAACCAGGAAGGTGTCGACAACTTAGATGCCATTCTCCAAGTAAGTGACGGTTTAATGGTTGCACGTGGTGACTTAGGTGTTGAAATTCCGCCAGAGGAAGTTCCACTTGTTCAAAAGGAAATGATCTATAAATGTAACAATGCTGGTAAACCAGTTATTACAGCGACTCAAATGCTTGATTCTATGCAACGCAATCCAAGACCAACAAGAGCAGAAGCATCAGACGTTGCCAATGCGATTCTAGATGGAACAGATGCGATTATGCTTTCAGGTGAGACTGCTGCTGGTGACTATCCAATTGAAGCGGTAGAAACAATGAGTAACATTGCGAAGAAAGCAGAAACAGCGATCGATCATAAAGCGATGCTTGACCTTCGTTCCAAAGCGTCTGATGTAACCATTACCGATGCAATTAGTCAATCTGTAAATCATTCAGCAATGAATCTAAATGTTGATGCCATTTTAACACCAACGGTTAGTGGCTTTACAGCTCGTATGATTTCGAAATATCGTCCAGAATCACCTATTATTGCTGTTACTTTTGAAGAGCAAGTAAGTAGAAGATTAGCGTTAGTATGGGGTGTCGAAACCATAGTTGGGACACTAGCACATACTACAGACGACGTGTTGGAAGAAGCAATAGAACAAGGGTTGAAAACTAACCATTTCAAACGCGGTGACCGTGTCATCATTACTGCCGGTGTTCCAGTTGGTGAAAGTGGTACAACTAACTTGCTAAAAATCCATGTAATTGGAGATGTTTTGGCTAAAGGTCAAGGTGTTGGTAAAGGTAGTACTTACGGGAGAGCCGTTATTTGTAAAGATGCAGAAGAAGCTAAGTTAAAAGTAAAGCAAGATGATATCATTGTCACTTATGGTACAGACAAAGACATGATGCCATCTATCGAGAAAGCCGGTGGAATTATTACAGAAGAAGGTGGCTTGACTTCTCATGCTGCAGTTGTTGGTCTAAGCTTAGGTATTCCGGTGATCGTAGGTGTAGAAAGAGCAATTGAATTGATTAATGATGGACAAGATATCACGATTGATGCACAGAAAGGTGATATTTACGCTGGTCATGCTAGTGTATTATAATGTGGAGAAAATAGAGAAGAAGGTTACCTTCTTCTCTATTTTTACACTTTCAGATTTTAAGATAGTTTAAGAAAACGGGGGTTTCGCCTCTATATAGCGACAAACCAAGTTTTCTTAATCAAAAAAAGGGTGATACTATGTTTCGTTGGTTACTTTTATTTATTTTGGTCGTTCCGGCATTGGAAATTGGAATTTTTGTTTGGGCAGGTGGTTATATTGGTCCATGGTGGCTCATTCTATTGATTATATTAACCGGAGTGCTTGGTGCTTGGTTAGCTAAACAACAAGGTTTAGAAACGTTAAGAAAGGCAAGAGAGTCCATGAGTATGGGATATCCACCACAGGACTCCATTTTTGACGGGATTTGTATTTTAATTGGTGGTGTCGTCCTGTTAACTCCAGGGTTTATAACAGATGCTATCGGTTTTTGTCTATTAATTCCTTTCACAAGAAGACCGTTTAAAAATATGTTCCAAAACATCGCACGTAAATGGATGGATAGTGGGAGATTTACGATTTATCGACGCTAATCCGATTATGCTTAATGTATTGCCAAAGGATATGGAACAGGTTGGCTTCACTACATGCTTTTCCAACAAATAGGATAGCAGGCCCTAGCCATATTCCTTTAACGCCAAATAGTTGAAAACCTAAGTAGATGGTCGTAATCGTCAAGATTGGATGAATCCCCAAAGCATTGGAAACGATTTTTGGCTCTAGTATTTGTCTTTGTAGAATGACGAATAAATAAAGTGAAAATAAGCAGATAGCCAAAGTCGTTTCTCCTGTCATAAATAAATATAAACTCCATGGTACAAAAATAATCCCCGTTCCTAATATCGGTAATAGATCTACTAATGCCATCAAAATAGCTATTGTAAAAGCATGTTTAATTTGGAATAAGCTTAACCCTATCAGGATAATAATGAAAGTAATGGAAATTAGTATTAATTGTGCTTTTAAATACCGAATGATCTTTGACTTTATTTGAATAGAAACAGTTTGTGTAATTTCGATGAATGATAAAGGGACTTTTTCCGCAACATATTGATAGAACTTGTCCCAATCTTTACAGATAAAAAAAGTACATAAGAAAGAAAAAATTAAGATCATGACAGATCCAGGTAAACTGGACACTTGGTTTCCAAGCCAATTCAAGATGATCTCTAATAAATAGGCGATTTGATCGGCAATACTTATACTTATTTCGGCTAATTGTTCTTCAATAATGGTATGCTGTTCTTCAGGCAGACTATGGATATATTGATTCGCCTTTTGAATGAGTGGTTGAACCCATTGATTAAAATGATGTATAGACTGTTCTAGTAAAAACCGGAGATTATCTGGAATCCATTTTGCTAAATAAATAATTCCTTGTAATAATTCCACACCAATAAAAAACAGCGCCATAATCGTACTAACGATAGCGATTACTATTCCCAATAGACAGCTGAGTACATAAGGGATTTTGAGATGAACATGCATTAATTGAATAATTGGATATAAAAGAATGGCAAATATACAAGCTAAAAAGAACGGAAATAGAAATTGGATAATTAAATAAGCGGTTAAAAACAACGCAGAAAGAATTGCAATCAGGTAAAAGATCCTTAGTAACATTTGCCTGTTCATCATATTGAAAGTCTCCTTTGAAATCAGGGGTTATTTTTTTAAAAATTTAGCACTTTGTGATAAGATTAGCATTGGTTAGAATGCAGTGGAGGACATGTTATGTTAAGTAGTTCAACGATATTTTTATTCATACTATTTTTGCTAGGGTACATTGCAAAAAATCAGGCTATTATGGTAGCTGTATACATACTTTTTGGCATGAAATTATTAAAAATTGATGACAAGCTTTTTCCATATATACAAGATAAAGGAATTGGCTGGGGCGTCATCATCATAACAGTTGCTGTGTTAATCCCGATTGCAACAGGCGAGATTGGGTTTAAAGATTTAATGCAAAGTGTAAAGTCGTATCATGCCTGGGTTGCCCTTATTGCAGGTATCTTTGTAGCAGTCGTTGCCAGACATGGACTTTCATTGTTAGCAAACGATCCCGAGATCACAACTGCATTAGTAATTGGTACTATCATTGCCGTTGTAGCGTTTCAAGGTGTTGCAGTAGGTCCGTTAATCGGTGCAGGAATTGCATATGTTATTATCAGAATGATTGACGCACTTCCATTTCTTAAGTAAGGAAAGGTAATACAAGCTATGAGAGAAAACAAGATTATATGATAAATTTTAATCGTTTTCATTTACTATCTTTTTTTGTTTGTTTATAATAGGCATGGGGATGTTCAAAAGCACCATTATTTTTATCGCTTGAACGATAGAAATAAAAGCAATTTGGATAAGAAAAGGAGAGGGATGTTATGTCAACAACGAAAGGACTTGAAGGGGTAGTAGCAGCAGAGTCAAAGGTAAGTTCCATTATTGATGACCAGCTCACATATGTCGGTTATACAATTGATGACTTGGCAGAAAATGCTAGCTTTGAAGAGGTTGTCTTTTTATTATGGAATAAAAGGCTTCCAAACAAAGAAGAGTTAGCCGAGCTGGAAAAAGACTTAATTGAAAATATGACATTACCAGATGGAATAGTAGAACATTTTAAGTCTTATGATATACATAATGTTCATCCAATGGCAGCTTTAAGAACAGCGGTTTCACTGCTTGGATTATACGATCCTGAAGCTGATGAGATGACAGATGAGGCAAACAAGCGTAAAGCTGTGCGATTGCAAGCACAAGTTGCTTCTGTCGTAACCGCTTTTTCTCGTATTCGCGATGGAAAGGGTATCATTCAGCCGAAACAAGGCTTAAGCTATGCAGCAAACTTCCTATATATGCTGAATGGGGAAGAGCCAAGTGATCTAGAAACAGAAGCAATTAACAAAGCATTAGTGCTCCATGCAGATCATGAATTAAATGCTTCTACTTTCACTTCACGAGTATGTGTCGCGACATTATCAGATATTTATTCAGGTATTACTGCTGCAATTAGTGCGCTTAAAGGTCCGCTTCACGGTGGTGCTAATGAGCGTGTAATGGAAATGCTACTTGAAATCGGTGAAGTCGATAATGCGATTCCATATGTAAAAGAAAAAATGGCGAATAAAGAAAAGATCATGGGTATGGGCCACCGCGTTTATAAGACGGGCGACCCACGTGCAAAACATTTGAAAAAAATGTCCAAAGAACTTACAGCACGGCAAGGAATGGAAAAATGGTATGAAATGTCTGAAAAGATAGAAGAATATATTAAATCTGAAAAAGGCTTACCTGCCAATGTTGATTTCTATTCCGCTTCGGTGTACCATAGTTTAGGGATTAAACATGATCTTTACACACCAATCTTTGCGATGAGTCGTTTCTCAGGTTGGATTGCACATATTTTAGAACAATATGAAAACAACCGTTTAATCAGACCACGTGCAGAATATGTAGGTCCACAAAAACAAGTATACGTGGATATCAATCAGCGTTAACCATTTTCTTTTGAAAATGATATAAATATTAATGAATCTAGGAGGAATATGAATTATGGGTGAAAAAATTACTGTAGAAAATGGTGTTGTGCAAACACCTAATAAACCAGTCATTCCTTTTATCGAAGGGGACGGAACTGGTCCAGATATTTGGGCTGCTGCTAGTCGAGTTTTAGAAGCTGCTGTTGAAAAAGCTTATAACGGTGAAAAGGGTATTGAATGGAAAGAAGTTCTTGCTGGTGAAAAAGCATATAACCAAACTGGTGAATGGTTACCAGAAGAAACACTTGATGTAATTCGTGACTATAAAATTGCGATTAAAGGACCTCTTACTACGCCAATCGGCGGAGGTATCCGTTCCTTAAACGTAGCATTACGTCAAAAGTTAGATCTATTTACTTGCTTGCGTCCAGTTCGCTGGTTTGAAGGTGTACCATCTCCTGTTAAGCGTCCTGAAGATACAGATATGGTAATCTTCCGTGAAAACACAGAAGACATCTATGCTGGTATTGAGTGGCAAGAAGGATCTGACGAAGTGAAAAAAGTAATCGACTTTCTTCAAAATGAAATGGGTGTTGAAAACATTCGTTTCCCTGAAACTTCTGGTCTAGGTGTAAAACCAGTATCTAAAGAAGGTACTAGTCGTCTTGTGCGTGCTGCAATTGAGTATGCAATTAATGAAGGACGTAAGAGTGTTACACTAGTACATAAAGGTAACATTATGAAATTTACAGAAGGTTCTTTCAAAAATTGGGGTTATGAATTAGCTGAAAAAGAATACGGTGACAAAGTATTCACTTGGGCTGAATATGACAAAATTGTTGAAGAACAAGGTCGTGACGCAGCTGATAAAGCACAAGCTGACGCGGAAGCAGCTGGCCGTATTATTGTAAAGGATGCGATTGCCGACATTTTCTTACAGCAAATTCTTACTCGTCCAAAAGAATTTGATGTAGTTGCTACAATGAACTTAAACGGTGACTATGTATCTGATGCACTTGCTGCACAAGTTGGTGGTATCGGTATTGCTCCAGGTGCAAACATTAACTATGAATCAGGTCATGCTATTTTTGAAGCTACACACGGTACTGCTCCTAAATATGCTGGTCTTGATAAAGTAAACCCATCTTCTGTTATTCTTTCTGGTGTATTAATGCTTGAACACCTAGGATGGAGAGAAGCTGGTGAATTAATCCTTAAATCTATGGACAAAACAATCGGTTCTAAAGTAGTAACATATGATTTTGCACGTCTAATGGATGGCGCAACAGAAGTGAAAACATCAGAATTTGCTGATGAATTAATTAAAAATATGGACTAAGAAAAAAGCACCGGATAACCGGTGCTTTTTCTATGTTAAAAGGTAAGGAAGTATATAATCAGCGCAATGACCATGTTTAACGAAGTAGTTATTTTGACATATTTTATGTGTGGTTGCCAACGCTCCGACTAATTACTTCGCTTTCCGTGGGCACGGCCTCAACTAACTTTGCAAAGAAAAACACTTTGTAAAGTGGATTTTCGGCTCGCGCTATTCCCGCAGGAGTCTATGTAATTAGTCTCCGCTATGAGTGTGCAACAATTCTAGTCAGAAGTGATAGGTTGACTTTTTTTACAATGGACCGTTATCCGTGAGTATAAAAGCAGCTGTGTTACTTCATGCTAGCGTTGTAGAGCCTGATAATAGCGAAGGCCGCCCACTTCAACTCCTGTGGGAATTGTTTGACCTGAAGATCCACTTTTTTGAGCGGGTTTTGCTCAAAAAAGTTAGCTGAAGGACAAACCCCACGGAAAGGGAAGTGGGCAGCCGGAGTGGTGATCAAGCAGTTGATATTATTCCATAATACCACTAGAGGAAGCGTAAATCTGATCATTTTGTGATAAGGGCTGAGCGAATTTTGCTCAGTTTTTCCTATTTCAATTGAAAGAAAGCTATTAATCAGATATATCTGCGACTTTTACTAATAGTTTTCCGATGTTGTTACCTTTGAATAGATCTAGGAACGCGTCAGGGATATTTTCAAAGCCTTCTTTGATTGTTTCTTGATATTTTAATTTTCCTTCATTCAGCCATTTTGCAAGTTCAGCTGTACCACTAGGGAATAGATTGGCAAAATCTCCGACGGTAAAACCTTGCATTAAAGCACTTTTCTTAATAAGCGTAGTTTGTACTCGTGGACCAATATCCTCGGCTTCCAAGTTATAGCTAGATATGGCACCGCAAACTGGAATGCGTGCGAATTTATTTAAGAGTTCATGTACTGCATCAGAGATCTCTCCACCAACATTATCAAAGTAAACATCTACACCGTTTGGACAAGCATTTGCCAAATCATCCTTGAGATTTGATGCTTTTTTATAATTAATCGCCTCGTCGAATTGTAATTCTTCTTTTAAGTATTGAAGCTTCTCATCTGAACCAGCTATTCCAACAACTCGTGCGCCTTTAATTCGGGCAATTTGGCCAACAACAGATCCAACAGCTCCAGCTGCTCCGGAAATAACGACAGTTTCACCTTCTTTTGGCTTACCAATTTCGAGTAATCCAAAGTATGCAGTTAATCCAGTCATCCCTAGAATACCTAAGTGAGTAGAAATAGGGGCAATATCTTTATCTAGTTTCCTAATTTCCTTTTCTTTAGCAGTATAGTATGTCTGCCATCCAAATCCGCCAATGACTATATCACCTTCAGTAAACTGATCAGACTGTGACTCAATTACTTCACCAATTGCTCCACCTTCAATTACTTCATTCAATTGAAAAGGTGCTACGTAAGAAGGAGCGTCAATCATTCTCCCGCGCATATATGGATCTACTGAAACATATAAGGTGCGAATAAGTACTTCGCCTTTCTCAGGCTGTTTTATATCTGTTGTAACAAACTGAAAGGTATCTTTACTGGGTGTTCCACTTGGACGTTTAGCTAAAAGGATTTGTTTATTTTGGTTATTCATTTTTACAACTCCCGTCAATTATTATTTTTCTTACACATTTACCATAACAAAAAACTAACGGTTAAAAGAAATCAAGTGCTTACTTCATTTGTAAATAGGACATTAATATAAATTAATATTGTAAAGAAAAATTTACAAGTAATTATCACTTTTCTAGTGTAAATCTATTCACATTAATTGCACGTCCATGTATGATTAAATTAAGATAGATATAAAAATGGGGTGCTTTTTTTATGGAAGAGAAAGTATTAATCGTTGATGATGAACAATCTATTGTAACTTTATTACAATATAACATTGAAAAATCTGGTTTTAAAACGGATACTGCTTTCGATGGAGTGGAAGGTTTACATAAAGCGGCTACCGGAGAATTTGACTTAATTATATTAGATTTAATGTTACCAGGTATGGAAGGCACAGAAGTGTGTAAAGCTTTACGACAGAAGCAAATTGAAACACCTATTTTAATGTTAACGGCAAAAGATGATGAATTTGATAAAGTGTTAGGGCTAGAACTGGGTGCTGACGACTATTTAACAAAACCGTTTAGCCCGAAGGAAGTAGTCGCGAGAATTAAAGCGATCTTACGAAGGACTAGAAAACAAGAAGGAGCAGCAGACCAGCCGTTTATTAAAATTTCTGACTTACTTATCTATCCACAACAATATGAAGCTACGATAAAAGGGGAACCTCTTAGCTTTACCCGTAAAGAATTTGAGCTATTACACTATCTTTCTAAACATAAAGGAAAAGTTTTATCACGTGATCAATTGCTTAGTGCAGTGTGGAATTATGACTTTGTTGGTGATACAAGAATTGTAGATGTGCATGTTAGCCATTTACGTGAGAAAATCGAACCGGATACGAAACATCCAGTCTATATTAAAACGATTAGAGGGCTTGGTTATAAAATGGAGGAGCCATATTAATGGACGCCAAAAAAAGAATAAATCTGTTTTATCGCTACATTTTGATGACAGCTTCTGTATTTATTTTAATAGGTATTGTTATTTTGCCTCTTACATCTGGGGAAGAGCAATTTTTTGTGCTATTTTCTTTAATTATTGGATTTATCATATTATTGATATTAATATATCATATGTTTGAAAACTATGTTCGTCCAATTCGAGCGTCCATTAATGTTACAAATGAACTTGTTAAAGGGAATTATAATGCCCGCACTTATGTAAAGCCTTACGGTGAAGCACAACAGTTAAGTAATGCAATTAATGTACTGGCAAGAAATTTACAAGAAATGACCATTCAAGAAAAAATGCAAGGTAGTCAATGGAAAACAGTGATGAATAACATGGAAAGTGGATTGATGTTAATTGATGAACGTGGATACGTCCATTTGATCAACCGGAAATTCATGCAAATGTTTGGTAAAAAATCTGTTGACTATATTGGCTTCCTATATTATGACGTGTTACAGGATAAGACAATTCATAAAGTGGTACAGGAAACTTTTTTGTATGAAGAAAAAATGACTGGTAATATTACCAAAACAATAAATGGTGAAAAACATTATTTTGAAGTTGCAGGAGCACCTGTTATTAACGATGTAAAGGATTTAAAGGGAGCTGTCCTTGTTTTTCATGATATAACAGATTTGAAGCGAGTCGAAGAAATGCGAAAAGATTTCGTAGCAAATGTGTCTCATGAATTAAAGACACCGATAACATCGATTCGCGGGTTTGCTGAAACATTGTTAGAAGATGAAAAAGCAGACGACGCGATTAAAGAACAATTTTTAACGATCATTTTAAAAGAAAGCACTCGTTTACAATCGTTAGTACATGATTTACTCGAGCTGTCCAAAATAGAAAAAGAAGAAATGAAGCTTTCAACCAAACTTATTGAAGTGGACGAATGGTTACAAAGCAGTTTGACGTTAATCGAGCAACAAGCAAGTAAAAAATCACTGGAATTTACCAAAGAAATAAAACCGAACATTTCCTTTCATGGTGATCCAGACCGCTTACAACAGGTAGTATTAAATTTAATGTATAATGCGATTAATTATACTGCTGAAGAAGGAAGTATATTCCTTCGAGTTGATGAAAATGATTATGAAGTGATAATCGAAGTAGAAGACACTGGTATTGGTATACCTGATGAAGCAAGACAACGTATTTTCGAAAGGTTTTACCGTGTAGATAGAGCAAGAAGCCGCAATACGGGAGGAACAGGCTTAGGATTAGCCATTGTAAAACATATTATTGAAGCACACCAAGGCACGATAACCGTCACAAGTGAAATGGGAAAAGGATCATGCTTTACCGTAAAAATACCGAAAAAGTGGTGAGAGAATGGAATAGATTCTTTCACCACTTTTTTTGTAAAGAAAATGAAACCTTTCTGTAACATCTTACGTATTTACTGGTTGTATGGTAAAGTTACAGAGGAAGTACAGAAGGGGGAAATGGAATGACTTTAAAGCAAATATACAGCTGGATCGGGATTGTTGTAGCTGTAGTTGTCTTAGGTTTATTTGCGGCAACGAGTTGGTATACCGTAGATGAATCAGAGCAAGCTGTTTTAATTACATTTGGTAAAGCAGAAGAAGGAACGACCGAACCAGGTCTTCATTTTAAATTGCCTTGGCCAATTCAAACAGTAGAAACTTTATCAAAGGAAACATTTAGTTTGAACTTTGGATATGACCCGGAAAACGAAGAAGATGCAGATGTTGTGCGAATGATTACCGGAGATGAGAATATTCTTCAAGCAGATTTAGTTGTTCAGTGGAAAATCATTGAGCCAAGTAAATACTTATTTAATTCAAACGATCCACAACAAGTACTTTATAATGCGACGTCGGCTTCTTTAAGAAGTATCATAGGATCTTCTACAATTGACGAAGCACTAACAGATGGTAAAGCTGAAATCGAGAATGAAGTATTGGACTTATTAGTATCGCTTATGGAAGATTATGAAGTTGGAATTACGATTCAGGATGTTAAATTGCAAGAAGTAGATTTACCTAATGAAGAAGTGCGTCAGGCTTTTATGAAAGTAACGGATGCTCGTGAAACAATGAATACCAAGAAAAATGAAGCAGATAAATATCGTAATGAGATATATGAGGAAGCTCAAGGGGAAAAGGATGCCATTATCTCAAGAGCTGAAGGTGATAAAATTGAAAGAATTGAAACAGCGAGAGGGAATGTAGCAGGATTCAACGCATTATATGATGCATATGAAAGTAATCCTGATATTACAAGACAGCGACTGGTGTTAGAAACACTTGATCAAGTCTTGCCAGGTGCAAACATTTACATTATGAATGATGATGGAAATACATTGAAATATCTACCGTTAGGAGAAAACACATCATCTACCAAACCACCAGTAACAGAGTCCTCCGAAGACAATCAATCAGATAATGATACTGACGATAGTGAGGAGGGAAATAATAATGACAGATCAGAATAATGTCTATGAAATGAAGAAAATGACACCAAAAGAAATAAGAAGATTAATTAAAATTGGTGTTGTCTTTTTACTTACAGTTGTACTTTTGATCATTTTTGTAAGTAGTATGTATGTTGTGAAAGAAGGAGAATACAAGGTTGTTCGTCAGTTTGGCGAAGTGGTTGACATTAAAGATGAACCTGGCCTGAAATTTAGGATACCCATATTACAATCAGTTACAACACTACCTAAGAAAAAGCTAATATATGATGTAACGGAGCGTGAAATCAATACTTTAGATAAGAAGCGTATGATTATTGATAATTATGCGATTTGGGAAATTACGGATCCTGCTTCAATGATTGCAAATGCTAGAACGGAAATGGGTGCAGAAGCAAGAATGGGAGAGTTTATCTTTTCAGTTATTCGATCCGAACTTGGATCCATGGATTATGATGAGATTATTAATGATGAAGGAAGCACAAGAGGTGACCTTAATGAAAGAGTTACAGACCGTGTTAATACGCTATTAGAAAGGGATAACTATGGGATTCAGGTAGATGATGTTCGCATTAAACGGACTGATTTGCCAGAAGAAAATGAACAATCTGTATTTAACCGGATGATCTCTGAACGTGAATCACAAGCTCAGCAATATTTATCCCAAGGGGAAGCGGAAAAGAGCAGAATTACCGCCAATGCCGACCGTGATGTAACAGAAATGTTATCGAAGGCAAATGCTGAAGCCGAAGAAATCCGTGCTGAAGGGGAATTGGAAGCTGCAGAAATGTATAATGAAGCATTCTCACAAGATCCAGAATTCTATCAGCTATATCGAACACTTGAATCATACAAAGAAACAATAGATGGCGAAACAACCATCATTATCCCGCAAGGATCACCATATGCGGATTTATTGTTAGGATATATCGAATAATCAATGCTTAGACCAACCTGTGTCCCCTTATGTGGAATCAGGTTGGTCCTATTTTTAGTGAAGATTAAATTGATGAACAACATCCATAAACTGTGCAGTAACGTAGGATATGGAAAAGAGATATCCCCGGAAGCGCCGATCTGTTCCGAGGAAAAAGGCTTCTCTTCCAGGGAAAAGATCTTCTCTTCCGAGGATAAACGACTATATCCAGGGAAGAGAAGGGCATATCCCCGGAACAGCAAAGGATATCCAGGGAAGAGAAAGAGATATCCCCGGAAGAGAAGTCCTGTTAACTCTGTAACTAAGCTACTTCACAGTTTATATCTATTTTACATTAGTTAATTTATATATAAAGACGGTGACAAGAGTAACGAAAGTTTTTATAATCATTTGCAATCATGGTAAAATATAAGCAATGTATTGAACCAAAAAGGAGATCGGTAAAATGACGAATAAATTAATATTAATCGACGGAAACAGTATTGCATATCGTGCATTTTTCGCCTTACCATTATTAAATAATGATAAAGGCGTATACACGAATGCGGTATACGGCTTCACCACCATGTTATTAAGAATCTTGGAAGAAGAGCAGCCTACTCATATGCTTGTTGCATTTGATGCTGGGAAAACGACATTTCGCCATAAAACATACAAGGAATATAAAGGCGGACGAGAGAAAACGCCATCTGAATTAAGTGAACAGTTTCCGGTTTTGCGACAACTATTAGATGCGTTTAACATTAAACATTATCAATTAGAAAACTATGAAGCAGATGATATTATTGGTACGGTTGCCAATCAGGCTAAAGATAAGGATTGGCAAGTTAAAGTAATTTCAGGTGATAAGGACTTGCTACAACTAGTTTCTGACAAAGTCGATGTCAGACTAACGAAAAAAGGTATTAGTGATGTCATGACCTATACACCAGAAACATTGAAAGAAGATATGGAAGTTACACCGGAACAAATCATAGACCTGAAAGCATTGATGGGAGACAAATCTGATAATATCCCAGGTGTACCAGGTGTTGGAGAAAAAACAGCTGTTAAACTGATCAAACAGTTTGAAACGGTGGAAAATTTATATGAACATTTAGATGAAGTATCAGGGAAAAAATTAAAAGAGAAGCTAGAAGCAAATAAAGAAGAAGCCTTTATGAGCAAAGAGCTTGTAACGATAAATCTACAAGCACCAATTGAAATAGCAGCCGATGATACACTGTACGAAGGATATGTCGATCAAAATGTTAAAGAAATCTTTCTGGATTTAGGCTTCCAGTCCTTATTAAATCGGATAGATGGTGATGTGGAAGAGACTGAACAGTCAGAAGCATTAGAAGATATTACATATGAAAATCTGACAGAAATTAAAAAAGATATTTTTACTGGACATGACGCATTTGAAATAGAAATACTAGATGAAAATTATCATACTGAGAAGATGATTGGTGCTTCATTGGTGAATGACAATGGTAAGTATTTCATTCCGATTTCTACACTTGAAAGTTCACAAGTGTTCAAAGAATGGGCAGAAGATGAAAACCAGAAGAAATATGTGTTTGATGCTAAGAAAATTACTGTTCTATTAAAGCGATTATCGATTTCCATCAAAGGTATTGCCTTCGATACCCTGTTAGCATCTTATCTAATTAATCCATCTGAAAACAATCATGACATTCCTGCGATTAGCCACCGATTTGGTCAAAAAAATGTGCTGTTTGATGAAGAGGTATATGGTAAAGGAGCAAAGAAAGGTTTACCTGAAGAAACCAAGCAATGGGAAGAGCATATTGTCCGGAAAACGAATATGATTTATCAACTGAAAGAACAAATGGAACAAGCATTAAAAGAGAATAAGCAATTGGCATTGCTCATTGATCTGGAGTTACCACTTGCGCTTGTCTTAGGTGAAATGGAGGCAACGGGTGTAAAGGTGGACAAACAGCGTCTCGTTGATATGGGTGAAGAGTTAAAAGCAAGCCTTGCAACTTTAGAAAAAGAAATTTACGAGTTAGCAGGTGAAGAATTTAATATAAACTCACCAAAACAGCTTGGTCCGATCCTTTTTGAAAAATTAGAATTACCTGTGATTAAGAAAACGAAAACGGGGTATTCTACTGCTGCTGATGTATTAGAGCAATTACAAGGAAAACATGCCATTATTGACAAGCTCTTGTTATACCGTCAATTGAAAAAAATAGATTCAACATACATCGCAGGATTATTAAAAGTAATTCATAAGGACACTAGTAAAATTCATACTCGTTTTAACCAGGCATTAACACAGACAGGAAGATTAAGTTCAATCGATCCTAACTTACAGAATATCCCAATCCGAATTGAGGAAGGGCGTAAAATCCGTCAAGCTTTCATTCCATCTACTGCAGGTTGGAAGATGATTGCAGCAGACTACTCGCAAATTGAATTACGAGTGTTAGCACATATTGCTAAGGACGAAAGGTTACAGGATGCATTCAAACAAGATAAGGATATTCATACCCAAACCGCTATGGATGTATTCCATGTGGCGGAGGAAGAAGTCACTTCCAATATGCGACGTCAGGCTAAGGCGGTTAACTTCGGTATTGTTTATGGTATAAGTGATTATGGGTTATCACAAAGTCTAGGGATTACTAGAAAAGAAGCAAAATCGTTTATTAGCCGTTATTTGGAAAGCTACCCAGGTGTAAAAGAGTACATGGATGAAATCGTCCAAGAAGCGAAGCAACATGGATATGTTACAACAATTATGAACAGAAGAAGGTATTTACCTGACATTACGAGCAGAAATTTTAATCAGCGAAGTTTTGCAGAGCGTACTGCGATGAATACACCAATTCAAGGAAGTGCCGCTGATATTATCAAATTAGCAATGATTGAATTAGGCCAACAACTTAAGAATGAAAACTACCAAGCAAAATTATTATTACAAGTACACGATGAATTGATTCTGGAAGTACCTGAAGAAGAATTAGAAGCGATATCTCAACTTGTTGTGGATGTCATGGAGAATGCGATCGAACTAACTGTTCCTTTGAAAGTGGATGTTGAACAGGGGGACACTTGGTATGATGCGAAGTAAGGAGTTAAAAGAAAATGCCAGAATTACCTGAAGTAGAAACGATTAGACAGACTTTAAAACAATTAGTAATTGGCAAAACCATTCAATCCGTTGATGTGTTTTGGCCAAAAATCATTCAAGAGCCAGATGATATGGAGCAATTTATTGCATTAATCCAGGAACAAACAATTCATGATATTCGCAGGAAAGGTAAATTTTTATTGTTTGATCTGGACGAGCATGTCTTAGTATCTCATCTAAGAATGGAAGGAAAATATGGTGTGCATGATCGGAAAGAAGAGGTTGTACCACATACTCATATTATTTTCCGGTTTACTGATGGAACAGATTTACGTTACCGGGATGTTCGAAAATTTGGAACGATGCATTTGCAGGAAAAAGGAACAGAAGCAACAAAGAAACCACTTGTTTTGTTAGCAAAAGATCCACTAGAAGCTGATTTTTCCGTGCAAGCATTTAAAGAGAAAGTGCAAAAGAGTGAGCGTAATATTAAAAATATATTATTGGATCAATCGGTTATTGCAGGTTTAGGAAATATTTATGTAGATGAAACCTTGTTTTTGGCAGGAATTCATCCATTAACCAAAGGTGTAAGTCTAACTGATGAACAAGTCATTAAAATCAAACAAGCGGCTGTTCTGACGTTAGAGGATGCTGTAAAGCAAGGAGGAACAACGATTCGCTCGTATGTCAACTCACAAGGTCAAATTGGTATGTTTCAGCAAAAGTTAAATGTATATGCGCAAAATGAGAAGCCATGTAGTAGATGTGAAGATACCATTATGAAAATAAAAGTAAATGGACGTGGAACACACTATTGTCCGACCTGCCAGCCGATTTAAATTCTCACAACTTCTTTCCTTACTCCATATAATACAGAAACGACGTATGAAGGAGTAATGAAAGAAGATGATGTTAACCTTACTTATTATAGCAATTAGCATTGATAGCTTTTTAATAGCATTTACGTACGGATTAAGAGGATTGACGTTACCTGTTCGAGCGTTGCTGTTAATTTCGGCGACGGTCGGGATAGTTTTTGCCATATCAATGCTATCAGGTTCGATTTTATCTTCTATTATCTCGATTCGTTCTACAGAAATAGTGGGAGGATTTATTTTGGCGCTCGTAGGTGTCGTCTTATTAATTTCACTATTTCAGGAAAAAAAGAAGAAAGATATTCCTTTTTTAAGAACGAAAGAAAATAGCGATCTGTCTAGCTCTGATCGCCAAGAAACGAAGCGAAATCACGAATTACCCAACGGTAAGTCTTCATCGGTTCGTAAACGCATAAGGATGCAATTGATTCGCTCCAGTCGCTTCGTTTCTATACGAGCGCTCTGCGCTTTTTTTATAAAAATTTTAAAGAAGCCAATGACAGCTGACATTGACCGTTCAGGAAAGATTAATGGTGTGGAACCAATTCTGATTGGAATCGCCCTATCCTTAGATTCTTTTGGTGCTGGAATCGGGATTTATATACTGGGTGCTTCCCCGATTTTTACACCACTATATGTATTTTGCATAACCGTTGTCTTTTTATTATTAGGTGTAAATGTTGGTAAATATTGCGCAAATATTAAAGGGTTAAAGAACATGTCATTTATCCCAGGATGTCTGCTTATTATTATTGGGATATGGAAAATGGTAGTTTAAACAAGACACACCGTTCATTATGAAAAGGGTTCTTAAGTTTATGTAGCAACTGGGATATACGAATAAGAACGTGTATCCCAGTACCACTATCTATTTTACCTTTTTGATGGATAAAGGTGGACAAGGTGTCGATTGAAAAGGGTGAAAGAATTGATTATTGGATTAACAGGTAACATAGCAACAGGGAAGTCAACCATCAGTAACATGATACAGGAAAAGTATCAGATTCCGGTTATTGATGCCGATATCGTTTCGCGTGAAGTAGTAGAACCGGGAGAACAAGCGTTAAAAAAAATAGCAGCAACATTTGGTGAAGAAATCTTACTCGAAGATGGAACGCTAAATCGCAAGCTGCTTGGATCGATCATCTTTCAGGATCAGAGCAAGAGAGAACAATTAAATGCTATTGTCCATCCCGCTGTTCGAAAGAGAATGATTTCCAAAAAAGAAAAGCTACTTCAACAAGGATACCGATCGATTGTGATGGATATCCCGCTTTTGTTTGAAAATAATCTTACATATTTAGTTGAAAAAACAATAGTAGTTTATACTACGGAGGATGTGCAATTACAGCGTCTTATCAAACGAAATGACCTGACTGAGAAAGAAGCCAGAGACCGAATGAATAGTCAAATGAATATCGAAGAAAAACGAGAACTTGCTGATGCAGTGATTGATAATAGTGGTTCCATCGAAGAGTCAGAAATTCAATTAATAAACATCCTCAAAAAATGGGAATTAATCAATTAAGTATTGTGAAAAATACAAAGGTAAGTAATTTTGTCTTGTCAAAGTCGACAAAAGTAGATATAATCTTTTTGCAGCTAAATCATTTAAAGGAATGATTAGCCTGTAACGAGAACTTTTGAATAATGGCAACCGAATGATTGCTTAAAGGGTTAGGACCTCTTTGGACTAACTTTCCCCCGAGGCATATCAGGCATTATTATTCGAAAGAATTAGCGAACAAGGGGGAGTAATATATGGATACAATGGGAAGACATGTAATAGCAGAATTATGGGAATGTAATATTGATATGTTAAATGATATCGAACGTCTCGAAAGAACATTTGTTAATGCCGCTCTTAAAGCAGGTGCTGAGGTAAGAGAAGTTGCCTTTCACAAATTTGCACCTTTTGGTGTAAGTGGAGTGGTCATTATTTCCGAGTCCCATTTAACGATTCATAGTTTTCCGGAGCATGGTTATGCAAGTATTGATGTATATACTTGTGGTGACATAATTGATCCTAATGTTGCGGTTGCATATATTGAAGAACACTTAGAAGCCAAATCAACAGAAAAATTGGAAGTACCAAGAGGTATGGGTGCTGTCCAAATGAAAAATATAAAAGTACAATAAACAGGCTGAAAACGAGGAACCCGTTTCGAGAACCAATGAAACGGGTTTTTACTTTTGAAGAATGATGAACAACATCCATAAACTGCGCAGTAACTTGCACGTGTATTTGCTCTCCTCCATTCTTGACATAGAGAGTGCAGACAAACCGCTTCGGCAGAATACTGCACTTTCCGTGGGCACGGCCTCAGCTAACTTGGTAAAGAAAAGCACTTTACCAAGTGGATCTTCGGCTCGTGCTGATCCCACAGGAGTCTCCGTATTCTGCCTACGCTACTTTTGTTATCTGATTATAGAAAGAAATAAACTCATGGAACTAAACTTTTCTGTTTAATTACAGTACTTATCGGTCTGCGAAAGCACTTTTAACATAGTCGTACCCTACGCTACATATGGTGGAGAAATCGCCTATCTGATTTCGGATAAGCGTTGTGGAGCATATCTTAACGAAGGCCGCCCACTTTCACTCCTGTGGGAATTGTTTGTCCTGAAGATCCACTTTTTCGAGCGGTTTTGCTCGAAAAAGTTAGCTGAAGGGCAAACCCCACGGAAAGGGAAGTGGGCAGCCGGAGTGGCGGTAATGATCACGATAAATGTCAAAATTACTTCATAGATAACTGTGCATTTAGTTTCGAGCAAACAGTACTTTCATTACTTCGCAGTATATATCTACTATCTATTAGAGCACGGGGTAGGGTTGTATATTTTTGTCATGGTCATTTATGAGAGTTTTAATCATTAGATGGTTGGCTGGCTGTTTCTAATGGAGATTAATCGTTTTCTTTTTAAAAACATGTTACAATTAAAAGTAAACAAAAATACATAATGAGGTGTAAGTTTATGTCATTTCGTAACACGTTAAATAAGCATTTTAATAATCATTCGGAAACGAGAGACAAGCATTGGGACCCTGCTTTGCAAACACACTATTTTAAAACAACAAAAGATAAAGCATTCGATAAATTAGAGCCACTTTTCCGGAATATGAAAGAATGTCAGATCGTCGGTATCTCAAAGGATCATGGGGAAATCAGCTTTAATTATAAGGCAGGTAGAAAAGTATTTGTTATCATGACTATTATTATGGTAAAACCTTATCGTACGGCCATTGATATTTCTGCAACAACAGAATCAGCTATTCCATTTGACTTTGGTTACAGCCATAAATTAATTCCTAAACTTTATGATAAAATAAAAAAAGAACTAGACTTTATTGGTACGAAAGAATAATGAATGAAGGATGATTGAGATTGCGATGTCCACATTGTCACTATAAAAACACAAAGGTTTTAGACTCCAGGCCAATTGAAGAAGGACGATCGATTCGACGAAGAAGAGAATGTGAATCATGTGATTTTCGTTTTACTACTTTTGAACGTATCGAAGAAGTCCCGTTAATTGTAGTTAAAAAAGAAGGGACAAGGGAAGAGTATAGTCGTGATAAGTTAATGCGAGGCTTAATACGAGCATGTGAAAAACGCCCTGTAGCACTTGAACAGTTAGAACATATCGCAGTGGAAATTGAAAAGGAACTACGTAACAGAGGTACTTCGGAGGTAAAAAGTGATGAGATCGGTGAAATGGTAATGGATCGCTTAGCTGATGTCGATGAAGTAGCTTATGTGCGATTTGCTTCGGTTTATCGCCAGTTTAAAGATATCAGTGTATTTTTAGATGAATTAAAGGACTTAATCCGTAATGATAATAATGATCAGAACGAGTAATGGATAGGAAGGGGCTGTGTATATGGAACTCGGTGACATCGGAAAAATACTACCATCAGAATTATATATAGTTGAAATGTCTCAGGAGCTGCCACTATCCTATACCAATGCATTAACACACTTATATCAACCTCTTATCGGTATTGATGCGCTATCCCTTTATCAAACACTGTACACAGAGTCAACATTATCTACCAATTTTCAAACACATCACATGTTGATGAATTATATTGGTTTACCGCTCGATCGTATTTATAGAGCGAGAAGAAAACTAGAAGCAATTGGCTTATTGCAAACATTTGAACAAGAACAACAAGAACATAAGGCTTATCATTATCTGTTACATCCACCTCAATCACCAGCTCGTTTTTTTGAGAATGATTTTTTAAGTCACTTATTATATCATCAGCTTGGAAGTGACAAGTTTAAAAAAGTAAAACAAGCATTTGTTAAACAAGACGGTGAAAAGAAAGAACAAAAAGAAACGACGGCAAGATTTGAGGAAGTGTTTCAACTTGTTGATCAACAACCAAATCCATCTGATCTACAAGCGGAAGAGCAAGTTGTCGAAGTGCCAATACAGGAGAAAGTGGACTTTGAATGGTTAGAGCAAATGTTAAAACAACGGATGCTACCTATCCAATCGATCTTAACTCCGGCAACAAGGAAATTGATTAATCAAATGTATGTTGCATACGATTTACACAATCAAGATATAGAAAAAGCATTACTCTGGTCTATTAATGATGAAAACCAGTTACAAACAGAAGAATTTAAAAATGCTTGTATGGACCTTATTAGCGGATCTAATAAGCAAGTGTCCATCCATGTTAGCTCTGATAAACAAAAATTACCGGACAAACCGGCAAAAACAACCAAAAAATCAAAAGAAGAACAATTTATTGAAATGTTGGAACACATTTCACCAAGACAACTTTTAGAGGACCTTGCTGATGGAAATCAGGCATCACAACAAGATTTAAAAGTGATCAGTGAGGTTATGACAAGCCAGGGCTTAAATCCAGGTGTCATGAATGTTTTAATTCATTATGTTTTATTAAAAACAGATATGAAACTTTCTAAAAGTTATTTAGAGAAAATCGCCAGTCACTGGGCACGAAAAAATGTAAAAACAGTCAGACAAGCTATGACACTTGCCAAGTCTGAAAATAAGAAATACCAGCAATGGACCAATAGTTCAAAAAGTAATCAACGATTTTCGTATAAAAATACTAAAAAAGACATTGTACCGGATTGGTATAAAAAACAAAAACAGCAAGCCAAACAACAGACAAAGAAAGAAACTTCGACAGAGGAAAAAGAACGCCTCGCGAAAGAAACGGATGAAATGCTTGCACAATATTTGAAACAGCAAGCGAATGAGGAATAGGGTGATAATCATGGAACCAATTCAATCTGCCATGAAAAAATGGATGAAAGAAAATAAAAAAATGAAAGATAATTTTACCCAGCAACGAAATAAAGTTATCAATGATCCGGAAATCAAACAAAAGTTAAGTGAACATGTTGAAATAGATGAGCAGGATATTAACCGTAATTTAATGAAATTATACGAATATCAACAGGCGTCTAAAAATTGTGCGGATTGCCCTAACTTAGAAGGTTGCAAAAATATTCTAAAAGGTTATACGCCTCATTTAGATATCGACGGTAAAGATATTTCCTTACGATACGAAAAATGTAAAAATAAAGTCCATGAGGAAGCACAGCTTGAAAAAGAATCACTGGTTCGCAGTTTATATATACCGAAACAGATTAAAGAAGCTGACTTAGCAAATATGGATCGCAATTCTTATGAACGCCAGGAGGTCATAAGAGAGATTATTGAGTTCGTGCAAAACTACTCTAAAGGGGACTTCCGTCGTGGTTTATATATTCATGGACCTTTTGGAACGGGAAAATCTTATATACTGGGTGTTATTGCTAACGAGCTCAAAAAACAATACATCCAATCAGACATTATTTACATGCCTGAATTTGTAAGGGAAATAAAGGCTTCCATTGGAAATGACAGTTTTCAGTCGAAAATTGAAAGCTTTAAAAAAGTGCAAGTGCTCATGTTTGATGATATTGGGGCGGAGTCGATATCACCATGGTTCCGAGATGAAGTGCTCGGTGCTATCCTGCAATATCGGATGATGGAAGAGCTCCCTGTTTTCTTTACGTCAAATTATAATTTAGAGCAATTAGAGGATCATTTATCTACATCCAATCGAGGAGATGTAGAAACGATTAAAGCTGGAAGAATAATTGAGCGAATTACCCAGCTTAGTAAACCAATTGAATTAACGAATCGTTATCGAACGAATGAATAACCATGACTTCTGTCTAATCCTTGGACAGAGGTTATTTTTTTTCATCATCACCCATATAATATACCAGTTCGATGGTGGTGAGGGTGATGATATGTGTTAGAAGTATATTTTGAGCATGACAACGAAGCAGAGGTGTTTTATCAGTTAGCCAAACAAGATGACAAATGGCAAGCTACACGTAAACGAACTAAGAAAAATCTTGTGCAACTCCATTTGTTGGAAGACTTGAATTGGGATGAAAAGAAGAAACATCTTGCTCCGTTGTTAAGTATGGTATTTATTCAGTGTCGAGAGACTTCTATGATTCAGCATATACTAATGAAAAAGTATTATTTTTCAAGTGCAGAGGAGATCGAGAGAATAACAGCCATTGCCAGATCATTATTGGAAAAAGATGAATCTGTTTATGAGGATCGAATCCATCAACATGAATTACGTGACACATTAACGACAATTTTCTCCTTACAAATAGACGCTTCTTTTATCCGCTTTGATTCGATAGTTCATTTCAGATTACATCACTATATCGACCAATTAACGGAAATGGTCGGTCTGGCAATAGATGAATTTAAGAGAGAAGAGGAATATCAGGATTTTATTCACTCGATTAGAGAGTTTGTCAGACGTAAGTCACCAGAAGAAGAGGTTGTACATGTATTGCAAGGTGAAAGATTTCGTATTTTTAGAGATGATGGGGAAGTCTACACAATGGAAGATTTACAACAAGTAAAATCACGTTTTCCATTATTTATTTTCGGATTAGAACAAGAAGAATGGGATATTTCACCTCTCATTATGTTGGCGCCAAACCATATTTATATGTATGGGCAAGATCAGGCAGAGTCGAGAACTCATACGATAATCACTATTTTTCAAGAAAGATGTTCTTTTTATCCGACTGAATATTTTCCTTTTTATCACGCTGATGAAAAAGAATCTTGATTTTTTCGTTGACAATCGTTATAATAAATCGCATAACAAGAATAAACAAGCGAAGATGAGGACACGATAGTGTGTAAGGCATACGGATAAGAGAGGGGAGCCTTGGCTGAAAGCTTCCTGTATGACCGCATTCTATTACCACCTCTGAGCACTACTAAGGAATGCTTATGCTAGTAATTAGTAGCGATTCATCATCGTTATCGATTGTCAATGAGCTACACGTTTATGTGTGGAAAATTGGGTGGAACCACGGGTATAACGCTCGTCCCTTTACTTTTTTTCGTAGGGGGACGGGCGTTTTTTAATGTTCAAAATTTTGGCGTGATTAACTTTAATATAAAAAGGAGAGTATGAAAATGAGTAAGATTCATATTACGTTTCCAGATGGAACTGTAAAACCGTTTGATCATGGAACAACTGGTGAAGAGATTGCTGCATCGATTTCACCAGGTCTAAAAAAACAGGCATTAGCAATTAAATTGGATGATACGCTCTATGATTTGCGAACACCATTAGCGACAGATGGTGCAATCGAGATTATTACCATTAAAACAGATGAAGGCCTTGATATTTTAAGACACTCGACAGCTCACCTTATGGCACAAGCAATTAAACGCTTGTATGATAATGTTAAGCTAGGTGTTGGACCAACTATTGAAGATGGCTTTTATTATGATATTGATATGGACGAAACGATTACACCTGAAGACCTTCCACGTATTGAAAAAGAAATGAAGCGAATTGTTGACGAAAATTTAGAAGTAGTTCGTAAAGAAGTCAGTCGTAATGAAGCGAAAGCCATCTATGAAGAAATCGGTGATGAATTAAAGCTAGAATTACTGGATGCCATTCCAGAAGATGAAACAGTAACGCTTTATGAGCAAGGAGAATTCTTTGACCTTTGCCGTGGTGTCCATGTACCACAAACAAGTAAAATAAAAGTATTTAAACTTTTGAGCATTTCCGGTGCTTACTGGCGTGGTGACAGTAATAATAAAATGCTACAACGTATTTATGGTACAGCGTTCGAAAAACAAAGCCAACTCGATGAATATTTACGTTTGCGTGAGGAGGCAAAAGAGCGTGATCACCGTAAACTTGGTAAAGAACTGGGTATTTTCACCGTATCACAGAAAGTAGGACAAGGCTTACCATTATGGTTACCAAATGGTGCTACAATTCGTCGTACTATTGAACGTTATATCGTAGATCTTGAGGAGCGTCTTGGTTATAATCATGTTTATACACCAGTACTTGGTAGTAAAGAATTATATCAAACAAGTGGTCACTGGGATCATTATCAAGATGACATTTTCCCACCAATGCAAATGGATAATGAGGAATTAATCTTGCGACCAATGAACTGTCCACACCATATGATGGTATATAAAAATGAATTACACAGTTATCGTAATTTGCCGGTACGTATTGCAGAACTTGGAACAATGCACCGACACGAAATGTCTGGTGCACTGGCAGGTCTTCAACGTGTTCGAGGTATGACATTAAATGATGCTCACATTTTTGCTCGTCCTGATCAATTGAAAGATGAATTTATTCGAGTAGTACAATTAGTGGAGAATGTCTACAAAGATTTCGGTATTGATGATTATTATTTCCGCTTATCTTACCGTGATCCGAAAGATACAGAGAAGTATATTGATAATGATGAAATGTGGGAAAAAGCTCAAAGTTTATTGAAAGAAACAATGGAAGAAATGAATTTGGAATATGTAGAAGCAGACGGAGAAGCGGCTTTCTACGGACCGAAACTGGATGTACAAGTGAAAACAGCTTTAGGTAAGGATGAGACTTTATCTACTGTACAATTAGATTTCCACTTACCTGAACAATTTGATCTCACATACATTGGTGAAGATGGTAAAGAACACCGTCCAGTTGTAATCCATCGTGGTGTTGTATCAACAATGGAACGGTTTGTTGCCTTCTTAATTGAGGAATATAAAGGTGCATTCCCGACATGGATAGCGCCAATCCAAGCACGAGTGATTCCGGTTTCTGCAGAAGTCCACGCTGACTATGCGAAGAAAGTAGAAGATGAATTACGCATGAGTGGTGTTCGTGTTGAAGTCGATCACCGCGATGAGAAAATTGGTTATAAGATCCGCGAAGCACAAACTGCGAAAATTCCGTTTGCTCTGATAGTAGGTGATAAAGAAGTAGAAGCAAATGCCGTTAACGTCCGACGCTACGGAGAAAAAGATTCAGAAACAATTGAGCTTGATGCATTTAAATCACTGATCACTGATGAAATTCAAAATAAAAAATTGCGCAAGTAGATAAGGAAATGGTCCAAATCGAGAGTGATTTGGACCATTTTTTTATATAGTACAAGAGTTCATGGCACAGTGTATTCATTACGTAGCTAAACGTCTGTATGTCCCAATTGTTAATAGAGTCAATTTATTTGGCATTATTAGATAAATTTCCATTGTTCTGTATCTTTGGAACATGACTGAACAGAATTAAATTTCACTCCCTGTTTTTTTACATATTTGAGGAATATACAGTGCTAAAAATAGATGGTGTAGTTTTATGTAAACCTATTTCTAAACCTTTAGGAGATAAATTTCTGTTATGGGATTTTATGTTAAAATAAATTAGTAGGAAATATTTATATCTCAAAAAAATGAATCTGCTGTTGATGTTGTCAATATTTTAACGTAAAGGTTGAACCTGAAAAGGATAAGGTACGAGATCAGTGAAAGGGAGGAGAACTGTGATGGATGAACTAAGAAGAATAGTGAAAGATGCCGAAGAAGAAGAGGCAAAAGCGGTCTTATTAAACTTATTTTTACGCATTCAAATGGCTGAGGAGATAGAAGAAATTTCAGATCGACAATTAGCACAAGATGTGAAGAAAGTATTAAATGATTATGTAGCGTATAAAAGAAAACAAGAAACAGAGTCTATGAAAGGAAATTATAGAACGGTACACATTGTATTCGGAGATAGTATCGCTGGAAGTTTAAAGATGGCATTGGAGAAAATGAATAGGCAAGATGAGGAAAACATTATTGTATTTTCTGATTTTTTCTCGATTGGCCCCATCTGGCAACTACATAAGGAAGAAGGTCGTTCATTTAGATATCAATGGTTACAAAAAAATATTAATTGGGATGAAGAGTATATAGAAGGTTATCTTGAACAGTTTAATCAAGGTGTTTTAGCGGTTCGTGCTATCCAAGAGCATATTCCGATTGTGATTTGGACAGGGGAAAATGCACATGAACAGACTGCACTTAGATATGTTCTTTCCTTATTATCGGAAAAAACTAATGCCATTTTTATCATCAATACTACTATTAATTATCAGCGTTTTTTCACTCAAAATGATCAGGTAGTACAATTACGACATTCTGGAGAAGTAACACATGATCAATTAGCACACATCTATCTGCAAACTAATAGTAAGAAACAATTAAGACAAGAAGAGCGAGATCAATTAGTGAGAGAATGGGAAGAGCTTGCTACAACAAAGAACTTACTTAGATTATGGAAGGATAAGTTAATACAAAGTGTAGGTGAAGCTTATTATGATAATTATATTTTGGATACGGTTAAGAAAATACATGATGAACGGAACAATTCAGACTTTGTTAAAGTGGCGATAGTTATTGGCGAGCTTATTGGTCATGCAGATCAATATATTAGTGATCTTTATTTTGAATATAGGGTCAGACATTTAATAGTAAATGGGTTTCTAGATATTGAAGGTATTCCAAAGGGAATGCGTTTCTATAGTGTGAAAATACGCTGATAAATCATGAGGAACATTCGTCAAGCATTATTTAGAAGCAGCCAAACGCATAATATTTTACAAGAGGATTGGTACCAGTAACAGGATAGTTCATTAAAACAGAATTGGAGGAATAACTTTGAATTCTGAGAGAAGTATTTATTTTAGTAAAGATGTCGTTGAGATTGATGGTCATCAAACAGGTCTATTTATCGAGTCTACGGATTTTACTAATCCCGTTCTTTTGTTCCTTCATGGTGGGCCTGGCTTTCCGCAATATGCTTTTATAAAAAATACTGGGCTTATGTGGGAACAAGAATTTACTGTTTGTTACTGGGAGCAGAGAGGGGCTGGGATGTCATACAATGCATCAACTCAAGGTGAATTAACGTTAGAACAAATGGTGACCGATACAATCAAAATAGTGGATTATTTAAAATGTAAATTTGCTAAAGAAAGCATCTTCCTCTTAGGGCACTCTTGGGGAGCATTGTTAGGAAGTGTTGTTGCAAGTCGCTATCCTCATCATTTCCATGCGTATATTGGTGTCGGACAGTTTGGGAGATTTTTTGAATCAAATAGGCATACATATGACTTTCTATTAGAGACATCTATGAAACGAGGGGATCGTAAAGCAGAGAAAGATATAAGATCTGTCACATTTGATGAAAAGTTTTATCAAAACAAAGATTATCGCAGAATACTCGGTCGTTATTTAGATAAGTATGGTGGAGGAGCAAAAAGATGTGGTTATTCTAATTGGCAAGGGATGAAAGAACTGTTTACTTGTAAACGGTATACCTGGAAAGAACGATTTAACATTCCAAGAGGTAGTTTCACTAGCTATCAAGCATTAGCGGAAACAATGAACAATGCAGATGCTGCGTTATTAGCTCCTAGATTCAATATTCCAGTTTATATCTTACAAGGTATCTATGATTATCAAACATCTTACAAAGAAGCAAAACGATTTTATAAAAAAATAGAAGCCCCATTGAAAAAGTTCTATACATTTGAAGAAAGCGCACATTCCCCATTTGTTGATGAAAAAGAAAAATTCAAACAAATCTTGAAAGAAGATATTTTACCATTAAAAGAAGAAAGTGATTGTTTGAATTGATCAAGGATTGTCCAGAGGAAGCTAGAAAGTTCAATGTATAATTACTCGTCTTTTTATTTAGTTATTTGTATTAGATTATAATAGGAGAAAAACAATGATAATCAGAACAATAAAAATGTCAGATGCTGAAAAATTAGCCAATCTAATAGTGGAAGTGGAGCAGAGCTCACAGTATATGCTTTTGGAACCAGGGGAGAGAGAAAACTCAGCAGACAAACAGTTGAAGATGATTAAAAGTGTACAAGATAGCAATAATTCTACGATATTGGTTGCAGAGGAAAATCAACAATTGCTAGGATATCTGTTCGCCTTCGGTGGTAATTCACGAAGAAATAGACATATTGTTTATATTGTTGTGGGGGTATTAGCAGGCTACAGGGGACAAGGCATTGGATCAAAATTATTCAACCAATTAGATCAATGGGCAAGGTTGCAGAATATTAGAAGAATGGAATTAACAGTAGCTACTTCAAACAGATCGGCAGTGGAATTATATAAAAAAATAGGTTTTGAAATAGAAGGAACAAAGCGAAAAGCATTGTTGGTTGAAGGCGAATACCTTGATGAATATTACATGGCAAAACTACTATGAGTTTGAATTGTCCCTCAAATCTTCAATGACGGAAGTCTATGCTACACAGCGAGGAGGAGAAACTTTTGCATATGGATAGGATCAAAGGGAATAAAATCACTTTGGAGCAACCAACTATTAGTGACATAGATATACTTTACTATTGGAAATACGTGGAACCTAAGCAAGAAGCCAAGAAGTGGAATGGACCATATATTTCTGAAGAGAACATATCTAAAGAAGAGTACCGAAAGAATTGGAAACAAGAGATCGTGCAAGGAATTCCAGCGGCGCTAATGATCAAATGTGATGACAAAGCAATTGGGTATGTTGGTTCCTATTGGATAGATAAACAGACAAACTGGCTTGAAACAGGAATTGTCATATATGATAGTGATTATTGGAACGGTGGTAATGGCAGTGACGCGTATAAACGTTGGATCGATTTTATTTTTGAGTCTGCGGACATACATCGTTTAGGTATGTCTACATGGTCTGGAAATACAAGAATGATCAAAGTTGCTGAAAAAGTTGGAATGAAAGAAGAGGCAAGAATTAGGAAAGCACGTATAGTGAACGGGGAGTATTTTGATGCTATTAAGATGGGGATCCTGCGTGAAGAGTGGGAGGAAATCCAAAAAGATTAACATTTTAGTCAAGGTGAATTTTGTCTCAGCTAACTATTGACATGGGATATTTCAGATGATAATATGTATAAAGTGAATTAAATATGATCACTAGAGACAAGTAGAAGCACCCGCTTCTCACCTGATTGACACACAACTGTAGTTGACAGGTACAAATCCGACTTATTTGTAATGAAATTTAGGATGTGTGGGTGCAGTATGTGTACCGACACTTTTTTTATGAATATTTTAAACTTGTCTAGTTAAAATGATCATGTTTCATTACGCTTTTATTAAATTTCGGAGGTGGCTGATTATTAGCAAAGATATGAATGTCAATGAGAGTATTCGTGCACGTGAGGTGCGTCTCATTGATTCAAATGGGGATCAATTAGGAGTAAAATCTCGTCAAGAAGCGTTGGACATTGCTCAAACACGAAACCTTGATTTAGTATTGGTGGCGCCAAAAGCAAAACCACCAGTATGTCGTATCATGGACTACGGTAAATACCGTTTTGAGCAACAAAAGAAAGAAAGAGAAGCACGTAAAAAACAAAAAGTAATTAACGTGAAAGAAGTACGTTTAAGCCCAGGTATTGAAGAGCATGATTTCAATACGAAGCTTCGTAATGCGCGTAAATTCTTAACAAAAGGAGACAAAGTAAAAGTCTCTATTCGCTTCCGTGGACGTGCGATTACCCATAAAGAATTAGGTCAAAAAGTATTAGAACGTATGGCAGAGGAATGTAAAGACCTTTCCACTGTTGAACAAAAAGCAAAAATGGAAGGCCGCAGTATGTTCATGATGCTTGCACCTGTAAACGAAAAGAAATAACTAGCTCAGGCGTTGAGTTAAATAGATTTAGTTTCAAGGAGGAAGTAATAATGCCAAAAATGAAGTCACACAGCGGAACAGCTAAAAGAATGAAAAAGACAGGTTCTGGGAAAGTAAAACGTTCCCACGCATATACAAGTCACTTATTTGCAAACAAGTCTCAAAAACAAAAGCGTAAACTTCGTAAGTCCGCTCTTGTATCAGCTGGAGACTACAAACGCATTAAACAAATGCTACCAAAATAAAGTAGAAAAGCGAAAGTGACCGTTTAGAAACGTAGTGAATGGAAGGAAGCAACTGAGATAAAGGAATCACGGTGAGCATTGCGAACCGATGATGACTTATCGTAGGGCGCTTTCCTGAAGTCGCCTAGTTTCTGGTCACTCCGAGCTAGACATTGATTGAAATAACAAAACAGATTCGTTGATTTATAGGAGGGAATTATTATGGCACGTGTTAAAGGTGGAACAGTTACACGTAAACGTCGTAAACGTATATTAAAGCTAGCTAAAGGTTATTATGGTTCAAAACATTCATTGTTTAAAACTGCAAAACAACAAGTAATGAAATCAGGTCAATATGCATATCGTGACCGTCGTCAGAAAAAACGTGATTTCCGTAAACTTTGGATTTCTCGTATCAACGCTGCGGCACGTATGAACGATCTTTCTTACAGCCGTTTCATGCACGGATTAAAGCTTGCTGGTGTTGAAGTAAACCGTAAAATGCTAGCTGACTTAGCTGTAAATGATGAAAAAGCATTTGCACAATTAGCAGACCAAGCAAAATCTGCTTTAAAATAACGATAACTAAGAATGACGGATAGCTCTGTTTAGAGTTATCCGTTTTTTATATACGCTAATAGCATAGGTTATCCATTATTATAAGACTGCTAAAGTTCCGCTCCAAAATATGAAACCTTCTATTCTACACATTCGTAAAAATTTTAAGGTGGTGTTACAGGTGGAGAAAGGACATATTATTTTTCTAATTATCATGGGATGGACATTACTCATCTATGGTGGGCTTACGTTTTTAGTTGTGAAGAAAAAAGATTATTTTCTCCTTTCGGGATTCGCTAATCGTCCTGAAGAAGAACAAGTATACTTAAAACAGAACGGATATATAGAAGCGGTTGGTAAACTACTAATGGTTACGTTTAGTTTATTAGCATTGTCCTTTTTGTTAGGTGTGTTTTCTGTTCCGTATGGCTTTGAGGTTGGTATGGCTACTTTTCTAATTGTACTATTAGCAGGCACGCTCTGGTTGCAGCGATACGAAGTACCTCGTAAACGCAAAAGAAACTATTGGCTGATTGGGATTATTACAGGAATTATTGTTATATTTATTGCTTTCTTATCAATATTTGGCTATCGTGAAAATGATATGGTAGTTGTTGATAACACACTAGTGATTGAAGGGATGTACGGGGATAATATTCCATTAGACCAAATTAGTAAAGTGGAAAAGATAGACCAACTTCCAGAGATTACAGCTAAGACAAACGGATTTGCTATGAGTAATCGTTTAAAGGGAAAATTCCTGATAGAAAAATCGGAAGAATCGATCAGATTGTTTATAGCAGGTAAGTCCAGTTATTATGTTACAGTGGAAACAGAGGAAGGACTTATCATTTTTAACAGAGAAAATGAATCAGAATTAGATAGATTATATCAACAACTACAATCTCGATAAAGGTGTGAAGAAATGTTAGTGTACTTAGCAATTATTAATATCATTTCGTTGTTTACTATGTGGATAGACAAAAGGAAAGCAAGAAAGAATAAATGGCGTATACCGGAAGGACGAATTTGGTTCTTTGCAATTATTGGTGGTGCACTGGGAGCGACTATCGGGATGTATGTATGTCGACATAAAACGAAACATACACTATTTCTAATCGGTTTACCTTTTATAGCCATTATTCAATGGTTGTTGATCATCATTTTTTTCCTATAAGACAAGAAAGTATAAAATTTGCGCAGATGTCTACGCAAACGCCCAGAAACTAGAAGACTTCACGAATCGCCCGACGATAAGTCATCATCGGTTCGTAAACTCACCGTGATTCCTTTATCTCAGTTGATGCTGGTTTCTAAACGGGCGCTCTGAGCTTTTCTTATAATGGCTGTCATAAAGGCTCGTCTCTTGTCATATTGTTAATTAGAAGGAGCTGATGAATGATGCCAATTGAAATGATTAGCCAAATGAAAGTAATGGAAAGCTATGCATTTGTAGCCCCTGTGCTTTTTATTATGGTTCATATCCTTCGCCCGCTATTATTTATTCCAGTCTTGCTGCTATGTATTACCGGTGGGCTTGTATTTGGCTTATTAGCTGGTACGATATATTCGATTATCGGTTTAATGATTTCGAGCATTATTTTTTATCTGATCATTCATTTGTTACCTGCCATTGAAAAACGCTGTAAACGGTTGGAAGAAAAGTTGTTAGGTAATGAACTATCGTTAAATACGATTCAAATTATGCTATTAAGAATGCTGCCATTTATCCACTTCCATCTTATGTCCTTTTGCATATATAAAAAATCCGTAAGTTTTTCCTCTTACTTACGGACAACATTTTTAACGGTGATTCCTGTTGCTTGTTTTTATACTACTTTAGGTAAAACGATCCAAGAAATATCCATCTATTATGCGATTCCACTTGTCGTAATGGTAATAATTCTTGCCTATTTGGTCAGAAGAAAACAGGTAATTATTAAATGGCAAACTTTTTTTCAGCAAAACACAGCCTGAATTATTTTAAATGCAGTTTATTAATGGGATACTTCCACTCTATATCAGCGTGAGGATAACGAATCAATATTTCTTCCTCTAAGAAATAGAGATCCTTGCGCTCAAACCCTTTTAATTTCTCTGGATTTCTCGTGTGCATCACGATGTTGATTACTTCAAAGGCATCCTCTGTTGTCCCTAAATACTTTTCCCCTTCAAATAAAAATCCTTTATACGTGATAAAAAAATTTTTCTTAATATTATCATTATAATCAAGGAAATAGAATTCACTTTTTTCCTGGGCAACTTCTAGTTTTCTTTTTGGATTAACGATATATTTATAGGCAGTATATATTAATACAATCATAGCAATAACTACTAAAAAACGAAAAAGAATAACGATCACGAAAATCAACTCCTAATATACAAGACTTCTAAATAGGCTTACGAATTCATGGATGCTTTGGTTTCAAAAAAATAAACCAAACATGCTATAATATGAGAATAAATCCAAAAAATTGAGGGAGAACAATATGAATTGGCAAACACTTTTTGATATGCAACGAGAATTAGATAACTATATTTTAGCACAACATGATTTGAAAAACGAAAATGTTTTTGATAAAAAGGTATTAGCGATCTTGGTAGAAGTTGGAGAATTAGCAAATGAAACAAGATGCTTCAAGTATTGGAGTGTCAAACCAGCTAGTGAGAAGGCTGTTATTGCAGAGGAATATGTGGACGGAATCCATTTCATCTTATCATTAGGATTGGAATTAGGACTAGATCAATACGAGTCAAGTAATCAAGCTAGTGATGAAGATTTAACATCCTTGTTTCATCATGTTTTCCGTTCTATTTCTGTGTTAAAGGAAGAACAGTCAGTAGAAGCGTATAAAGATGTCTTTGATACATATTTAACATTAGGTGAAAAACTAGGCTTTTCTGCAAATGATATAAAAAAAGCCTATGTGGATAAAAATAAAATTAACTTTGAACGACAAAATCAAGGTTATTAATTTCTAGGAGGAAATCTGATGTCAAACTATGAGCAATTAACGATGTTAAAAGAACTAACAGATGCACGAGCAATTCCAGGAGATGAACGAGAAGCACGCGAAGTCATGAAGAAATGGATTTCACCCTATGCTGACAAAGTCTATACCGATCATCTTGGAAGTTTAATCGCCGAAAAGAATGGCGACGAAAATGGTCCGAAAATAATGGTAGCTGGTCATTTGGATGAAGTTGGCTTTATGGTAACACGAATTGATGATAAAGGTTTTGTCTATTTTCAAACAGTTGGTGGCTGGTGGAGTCAAGTAATGCTGGCACAACGCGTAACGATCCTGACCAAAAGTGGAGATGTTACAGGGGTAATTGGCTCAAAACCTCCTCATATCCTTTCAGCGGAAGCTCGCAAGAAACCAGTAGATATTAAAGATATGTTTATTGACATTGGAGCATCTAGTAAGGAAGAAGCAGCTGAATTTGGGGTTAAACCTGGTGATTCTGTTGTCCCATACTTCGAATTTACTCCTTTGAAAAATGAAAAATTATTACTAGCAAAAGCATGGGATAATCGTATCGGTTGTGCAATTGCGATCGAAGTTTTACGAAGATTAAAGGGAGAAAATCATCCTAACCGTGTCTATGGTGTTGCAACAGTACAGGAAGAAGTTGGATTACGAGGCGCCAAAACCTCTGCATACGCGATTGAGCCTGATATTGGTTTTGCGGTAGATGTTGGTATTGCAGGAGATACACCAGGTGTTTCAGATAAGGATGCAGATAGCAAAATTGGTGATGGCCCGCAAATAATCCTGTATGATGCCTCTATGGTATCTCATAAAGGATTAAGAGATTTTGTTGTTGAGACAGCTGATCAGCATCAAATTCCATATCAATATGGACACTTGGCTGGTGGTGGAACTGATTCTGGTTCGATTCACTTAACAGCAAATGGGGTCCCGGCTTTATCGATTACCATTGCTACAAGATATATCCACACACACGCTGCGATTTTACATCAGGATGATTTCGAAAATGCTGTACAATTAATTGTTGAAGTTATTAAAAATTTAGATCAAGATACGGTAGATAATATTACTTTTTCTTAAGCTTGATCAAACATTATTATACGATAAAACACGAACATCAAATCGATGTTCGTGTTTTTCTTTGTAATATAGGAAAGTATATAATCCGCGGTATCAACCCAATTGTAAGCAGAGTAGCCATTTTGAAATAGCTTGTACAGGAAACCATCGCTGCGGCTGTCCACTTCCCTTTCCACGGGCTTTTCGCCTAAGCTAACTTTGGTAAGCAAAGTTAGCTTGCCAAAGTGGATCTTAGTCGAAAATCATCCCGTAGGAGTGGAAGTGGACGGCCTCCGCTATGAAATTGTTCTACAACGTTTGTGACTGCTAACTTCTCGAGCTTTCTTAACCTGTGTAATAAAATTGGAATGTCAGCGAGTACATACAATGTAGAGCATTAATTAGCGTAGGCGCCCACTTCGACTCCTGTGGGATCAGTGTGATCTGAAGATCCACTTTTGTAAAGCGATCTTCTTTACAAAAGTTAGCTGAAGAAACGCCCCACGGAAAGCGAAGTGGGCAAGCCGTAGCGGTTGTTGCGCCCAATATCCATCTCAAAATAACTACTTTATACTATCGATATATTAATGATCAATGAAAAGGACCGGGTGGGGGCTTTCCCAGTTTTTCTTAAATAATCAGTAAATTATTTATGTTTTTCTAGTTATGCTAAGTATTTGCCAAGTACTTTTTGTACATAAGCTTGTGTTTCTGCAAAAGGAGGAACATCATTAAATTTATCAACATTTCCGGGGCCTGCATTATACGCAGCTAGTGCTAAAGTTTTGTTACCATCATACCGATCCAACATTTGTTTTAAATATTTTGCCCCGCCTAAAATATTTTCAACTGGATCAAATGGGTTTTGAACTCCTAATCCTTTGGCTGTTTCTGGCATTAATTGCATTAAGCCTTGAGCGCCAGCATGACTGACGGCCTGTTGATTATAATTTGATTCTGTTTGGATTACGGCATCAATTAATTTAGGGTCAATATTATATCGATTTGCTGCTTGTTCAATAATAGCAGTTATATCAGAAGTAAATCCGGTAGGATCTGATATCTCTGTAACGGAGTTAGTATGTACTTGTGACCTGATTGATTGAGCCATCTCCGGATTATTCAGAAAGTATTCAGCAGGAATCTTACTATTATGTGATGTATTCATATAGGCAGAATTTCCGATTAAGGATTGCAATAATTGACTAAAATCAGTTTCTGTATCATTGCTATTAGAATTGCCTGTTAAAGTAGACATCGCCTGCATTTGCATTAGGTGATAAATGGATTGTACGTTCACTGAAACGCTCTCCCTTTTTAGTAAAATATATCTATTATAAATATACAATTTATCACTCGAAAAAGCAATATCTTGAAAAGGGAAAGAGCTAAGATTGAGAATGACTGATAAATATTTGAAAGTGACTGATAAACGCAAAAAAGTGACTGATAATATACCGAAAGTGACTGATAAAATGAATGGAGGCATAACACAAAAGTTCCGATCATCGTTTTTAGATGATCGGAATTCTTTGGGTTTTATTGATTAACGGCCTGTTCCAATGTATCAAGAACTTCTGTTTTTTCTGATTCGTCTGCTTGTTGCCAATATAATTCAAACAAAACTCCCAGACCAGGAAGCATCTTTTCTTCTCCACTTTGAATTGCATCGACAATAGTAGCTTCTAAATCATTAGCAGAATTACCTGACACGTTGGACATGATTGCTTTTCGTAAATTTAAATCCATATCATCACCCCACATCTTTTACATTTTTCATTATAGTTTGACCTTTATAAAGGATAATATGTATGATAGAAACATCAAAAAAGAGGAATGAGTTAAATGCTAACATCTGTTAAGAATGAAAAAGTAAAGAATTGGCGAAAATTAAAAAAGAAAAAAGAGCGCGATATTGAGTCGAAATTCTTGATTGAAGGCTTCCACCTTATTGAAGAAGCACATAAGAGTAATTGGGAAATTACAGAAATTATCTACCAAACCGGGGTAGAGGTTAATCCAGAATGGTCTGCTTATTCATTACATGAGGTTTCCGATAATGTAATGGCAGCTCTTACGGAAACGAAAACGCCTCAAGGTATATTGGCAGTAGTAAGAAAGAATCAATCAAGAGAAAGACAACTGCAACGTGCTTTGTTGGTAGATCGTGTTCAAGATCCGGGCAATCTAGGAACAATGATCCGAACTGCAGATGCAGCAGGGTTTGATACTATCATATTAGGAAAAGGAACTGTTGATTTGTTTAATGATAAGGTGATTCGATCTACCCAAGGTTCGATGTTCCATCTTCATATTTATGAAGCAGATTTACATGAAGAAATCGATCGATTACAGCGGGAAGGTACGATAGTATGGTCAACAGGCCTCGATAATGCGACGTTTTATCATGAACTAGAAGTACCGAATAACCTTGCAATATTGGTTGGCAATGAAGGGTCAGGTGTTGATCCTGATTTAATGAAAAAAGCCACTCAAAATGTTAAAATTCCGATATATGGTCTGGCAGAATCATTAAATGTTAGCATTGCTGCAGCGATTCTTATGTATGAAGTAGCAAAAAAATAAACAGTTGGACTTGCAACATTTGCAATGCTTGCTTATACTATATGAAGTAAAAACATTTATAAAAGCGTCGAAAGAGCTAGTAGATGTGTGACTTATCGTTTCAAGGGAAGAAGCATCACGGACTGGAAATGCTTCTAACGATCACATGTTGAAATTTCACTCTGGAGCTGACACTTGGATCTTGTTTGACAAGTAAAGGTGTTCCGGTTTATACCGTTATCTTTTAACTTGAGTGGATATAGTGAACTATATCAACAAGGGTGGTACCGCGATACATACAGTCTCGTCCCTTTTTTAGGGAGCGAGACTTTTTTAATTGCTTTCGCAGTCAGAAATTAGTTTTGAATAAAAGAAGGAGGTTCACAAGATGAAAGAACAGTTACAAGCATTAGAAAAAGAAGCGTTACAAAAAGTGGACGATGCAACATCCCTTAAGGAATTACAAGATGTAAGAGTTGCCTATTTAGGTAAGAAAGGTCCTATCACAGAAGTATTAAGAGGAATGGGAAAATTATCGAAAGAAGAACGACCGGTAATAGGTGAATTAGCTAACAAAGTAAGAGGAAATATCGCGGACGCTATTGACAGCAAAAAAGCGTCTATCGAAGCAGCAGAGTTAGAAAAACAGCTGGAAGAAGAAACGATTGATGTCACATTACCAGGACGACCTGTTCCAACAGGTGGCCCACATCTTTTAACAAGTATTGTTGAAGAGATTGAAGACTTATTCATCGGTATGGGATTCGAAGTACGAGAAGGTCCAGAAGTAGAAACGGACTATTATAATTTTGAGGCACTTAATTTACCAAAAGGACACCCAGCACGAGATATGCAAGATTCCTTCTATATTACAGAAGAAATCTTGATGCGTACACATACCTCACCAGTACAAGCAAGAACTATGAACGCTATGGAGGATAAACGCCCCGTAAAAATGATTTGTCCTGGGAAAGTATATCGCCGAGATACCGATGATGCGACACACTCACATCAATTTACGCAGATCGAAGGGCTTTACGTAGACAAAAATGTACGGATGAGCGACTTGAAAGGTGTTCTGGATCGTTTTGCGAAGCAGATGTTTGGTCAAGAACGAGAGATTCGCTTACGTCCGAGCTTTTTCCCGTTTACAGAACCATCTGTTGAGATGGATATTTCTTGTAAAGTATGTAACGGAGAAGGATGTAGCGTATGTAAACAAACTGGCTGGATCGAAATCTTAGGTGCTGGAATGGTACATCCACGAGTATTGGAAATGGCAGGATATGATCCGAAAGTATACAGTGGGTTCGCATTCGGTATGGGACCAGAACGAATTGCCATGTTGAAATACGGTGTGGACGATATTCGTCATTTCTATACGAACGATATTCGATTCTTGAAACAGTATCATCAAGCATAAGGAGGAGGCTGAAACATGTTTGTATCATTAAATTGGTTAAAAAATTATGTAGATATCGATCAATTATCCCCAGAAGATTTAGCGGAACGTATTACTAAGTCTGGGATTGAAGTAGAAGGGTTAGAGCATTTTGCAAGCCCAGCAAATAATGTGGTTGTTGGTTATGTAGAGAGCTGTGAAAAACATCCGAACGCTGATAAATTAAACTTATGTCAGGTGAGTGTAGGTGACGAAACACTACAAATCATCTGCGGTGCACCGAATATTGCGCAAGGACAAAAAGTTGCTGTAGCAAAACCTGGTGCTGTTTTACCTGGGAATTTTAAAATAAAAAAAGCAAAACTGCGTGGTGTGGAATCAAATGGGATGATTTGCTCCCTACAAGAATTAGGTGTAGAAGAAAAATTTGTACCAAAAGAATTTGCTAGTGGTATTTTCGTATTTCCGGATGATGCAGAAATTGGTGCAGATGTAAACGAACTATTGAATCTCGATGATATTATTATCGAACTTGGTTTAACACCCAATCGTTCCGATGCATTAAGCATGCTAGGTGTTGCATATGAAGTAGCGGCTATTTTAGATGTACCAATTCGTTTACCACAGACGAACTATCTGTCAAATGATGAGGAGATAGAGAAGCAAGTTTCTGTTAAAGTAGACGCAGCTGAGCAAAACCCTTACTATGGTGCATTTTTACTTAAAGACGTGAAAGTTGGTCCATCACCACTTTGGATGCGTAACTACTTAATGGCAGCAGGTATTCGACCAATTAATAACGTGGTAGATATTACTAATTATGTGTTGTTAGAATATGGTCAGCCATTACACGCTTTCGATTTTGATAAGTTTGGATCAAATGAAGTGGTTGTCAGAATGGCGAACGAAGGGGAAAAACTGATTACACTAGATGACCAAGAACGCACATTAACAAATGAGCATTTAGTGATTACAAATGGAAAAGAACCTGTAGCACTTGCTGGTGTAATGGGTGGTGCTGATTCAGAAGTTTCTGAGCAAACTACTACTGTGTTATTAGAGGCAGCTTATTTCGATGGTCAAACCGTCCGTAAAGCATCTAAAGACTTTGATTTACGCAGTGAAGCAAGTAATCGTTTTGAAAAAGGAGTAGACCCTAATCGTGTTAAAACAGCTGGTGAAAGAGCTTGTCAATTACTACAAGAATACGCAGAGGCAACTGTTTTAAAAGGTGTAGCCGAATATGATCAATTAGATTATTCAGAGAAAACTGTAACGATTTGGACGTCTACTATTAATGATCGATTAGGTACGAATATTTCTGATGCTGATATTGCTGATATTTTGCGGAAATTAAACTTTAACTATGATCAAGACGGTGAAACTTTTACAGTTTATGCACCAACTCGTCGTCAGGATATTGTTATCTTTGAAGATATGCTAGAAGAGGTGGCACGAATTTATGGCTATGACAATTTACCTTTCACCTTACCAAGTGGCGGTGCACAAGCAGGAGGATTAACGAAACAACAAGCGTTAAAACGTCATGTTAAACGATTCTTAGAAGGTGCAGGCTTATCTGAAACAGTAACCTATTCATTAACAAGTAAGGAACGAGCAACTGAACTTGTTAGTCCTGAAGTAGCAGAAGTAATGGTTTCTTCTGTCTCGTTGGCAATGCCGATGAGTGAAGAGCATAGTACATTACGCTTAAGTATTTTGCCTGAAATGCTATCATCTGTTGCCTATAATTTGGCGCGTAAACAAGCGAATGTAGCCTATTATGAATTAGGTAGTATTTTCATTTCCAAAGAAGAGAAAGTAACAAAGCAACCAGAAGAGAAA
The DNA here is from genome assembly GCF_010994055.1 of Gracilibacillus thailandensis. Taxonomy (NCBI): domain Bacteria; kingdom Bacillati; phylum Bacillota; class Bacilli; order Caryophanales; family Bacillaceae; genus Gracilibacillus; species Gracilibacillus thailandensis. The sequence goes on from NZ_WJID01000003.1 coordinate 83,749, forward strand.
GTACGATTAGCAGGTGCACTAACTGGAGAATGGCTTACACACCCTTGGCAACAAGAGAAGAAAACAGTAGATTTCTTTGTTGTGAAAGGAATTGTAGAAGCATTATTTGAAACATTAAATCTAGATATTACTTTTGTACAGGCGAAAGTGGAGGGAATGCATCCAGGTAGAACGGCTCAATTGTTCTTAGCTGATCAAGCAATTGGTTTTATTGGACAGGTGCATCCACAACTACAAAAAGATTATGATTTGAAAGAAACATTCGTGTTTGATATCGATTTTGATTATATTCTTTCCATCCATGAAAACGAACCTAGTTTTACGAAGATACCTCGTTATCCAAGTGTAACTAGAGATATCGCATTAGTTGTCGATGAATCTGTTCAGGCAGGTGCATTGCAAGCAACGATTGCACAGGCTGGCGGAGAATTGGTTAAAGACATCCAAGTATTTGATGTGTACCAAGGTGAGCATTTAGCAGAAGGTAAGAAGTCTATTGCATTCAGTTTGTTCTATCAAGATCCTGAAAGAACACTAACAGATGAAGAAGTAGAATCATCTTACCAAGCTATTCTAGATGCAGTAGCAAACGACCATAATGCTGAATTAAGAGGATAAAACAAAATAGGCTAGAACATAATAAAATAGTTAGAACGAGAATCCGAACAATCTGAACGCAGCGTAGGCAAAATACGTAAACTCCTGTGGGAATAGCTGAAGTCGCGCCCACGGAAAGCGAAGTATTTTGCTGAAGCAGTATTTGCGATCAGACATTAATGTTCGGATTTTCCTATCTAATCAATCTTTTTTTTCTGTTCTCTTTTTCAAAAGCAGTGTGCCTAGCCAAGATGGTGAAAGTTCAATCCGATGTGCCAAGAAGCTCGGTAGCTGACGAGTAACTGATAGAGAAATTCTAAGGTTGAATTCCCGTTACAAAGTAACTCTCTTACAGCCTTGTCAATTAGAACCTTCTACTAGGGAAAAAGGGAAGTCGAGACTCTTTCTTATAGACGAAGACCATGGCAAGTGTGAAGATCTTGGAGTAACACCACCGAAAGAAGTGGCAAACATACATCGAACTAGCATATCTTACGTGGAAAACCTCTCATTTCACATGTAAGATTTGCCGGTAATTATCTGTTTATCGGGAAAACCGTTCCTTCTCATTGACAGATTTCCCTGTTAATCCAACTTTACGGGGAAATCTTACTTTTTTATTTAACAGTTTTCCTCGTGACACTATTCATTATTTCAGTTGATCTTGAAAAAGTTTCAGTTCTAACCATAGCTGAAGGGCAAAAGCCAACAGAAAAGGAAGTGGTATTACATTGTTACATGAATGCGCCTTACCTTTTTACATATTTCAAAGCTTTATCCGTATTAGCAAAGTGCATTTTTGCAACATGAGATAAAGCATCTAAACCATTTTTCTTAATAAAATATGCGGCAGCTTCATCGACTTTACTGGAAGCACCCTTTGGAATGGTGAAGCCATACTGCTTGGACATTTGATCCATCTCTTTCACAAACTTAGCACGTGCAATAATCGAGGCTGCGGCAACCGAAGTGGAATAACTTTCAGCTTTTGTCATAAAAAAAGTGTTTTTCTCTAAATTCATTCCCTCCTGACCGATATGTTTTAGGTAAGAGGATGGCTGACAAAATTGATCAATTAAGATACCATGACTAGGAGCTTGACCGATTTTCGCTAATAATTTTTGGATCGCGTGCTGGTGGAGCATTGCTTTCATTTTACCTTGATTCCAGCCCTTTTTCTGCAGTTTATTATATCTCGTATTATCTAAGGTTAACAAAGTGTAAGGAATCTTCTCTTGGACAATTTCTTTAGCCAGTCGAGCAATATTTATATCTGTTAATGTTTTGGAATCGGTAATGCCCATGGACTGGAGTAACGGGATTTTATCCTCTGGGACATAAACAGCACTAACAGTAATTGGGCCGAAATAGTCACCTGTGCCTGCTTCATCTGTGCCGATATGTGCATGGGTGAAAAGTGTTTCAGGTGGTTGGTAATTATGCTCGTTAACCGAAGCTTTAGCGCGGTTGGAGGAGGATTTCCCTGTAGTCTGCGCACTCCATTTCTCTGCTTCTTGTTGAGCATGATCACCTTGAAACATAACCTTTCCGGATTTATAGGCAGTAACCGTTACATGATTGATTTTTGCTAAGAAAAGACTATTTGGCGGAACTTTGGTAATATATTTTTCGTAGTATTCTTTAACCTTAGATAACTCATTTTTTGAAAATTGTAATACGATATTTGACAACAGTATTCGTCCTTTCTTTAACCTAATAGTATAAAATAGGAGGATAGAACGGTACTCTCTCCTCTTTTCTATAAGTATAACAGAGATAGGATTTATCAGAATAGTTTTCTATTTGGATGCTTCATGTTAATATTAATTTTAAGGTTATTTGTCTAGAAGGGGGAATCATGGTGTCCCAGCCAGAAAAAACACGGACTACCGTTGATATATATGGAAGATCATATAATATTGTTGGAAATGAAAAACCTGAGCAAATCCGTGCTGTAGCAAATTTAGTAGATGAAAAAATGCGTGAAATTCATGCTGTGAATAAATCATTAGATTCCACTAACTTGGCTGTTTTGACAGCTGTAAATACTATGAATGATTATATGAAACTGAAAGAAGAGTTTGAAGTATTACAAAAATTACTAGAGGAGAAAGAGGAATAAATTTGTCATGGTGAACTTTATATTGATTGTTTTATTAATTATCGGGGTACTTGTTGGCCTAAGGAGAGGTTTTATATTGCAAGTACTTCATCTTACTGCGTTTATTATTGCTTTTATTGTAGCAGCTACATATTACGATGATATTGCTTCCAAATTAGAATTATGGATACCGTATCCTGAAGTAATGTCTGATTCTTCGTGGGCTGTCTTTTTAGAGTCATTACCTTTAGAAGCAGCCTATTATAATGCGATTGCATTTGGTGCTTTATTCTTTGTAACTAAAATTATCTTGCAAATCGTAGCAACGATGCTTGATTTTGTTGCGGATTTACCACTGCTGAATGTTATTAATAGCTGGCTAGGAGCTATTTTAGGATTTATAGAGGTTTATTTACTTATTTTTGTTGCACTTTATATTTTAGCACTTGCACCTGTCTCCGTTATTCAGGACTATATTGATGGTTCAAGTATTGCCACTTATATTATTGAACATACACCAGTATTAACGGATAAATTAACAACGTATTGGTTTGAAAATGATCCATTCAATAATGGTTAATCCATCATATACCCTTGCCACTGGAGTAAGCAAGGGTATTTCACATGTAGAATACAAAAAAGCGAGGGAATTAAGATGTCTGTTAACAAAAAAGATGTCATTAAACTACTTGAAAAAATAGCCACGTATCTCGAACTAAAAGGTGAAAATCCTTTTAAAATTTCTGCTTACCGTAAAGCAGCTCAAGCTCTGGAACGAGATGATCGTTCGCTTACGGAAATAGACGACTTTACTAAATTACAAGGAGTCGGCAAAGGAACGGAAGCGGTTATAAAGGAGTTTATTGACAATGATGAATCAGATACATTAAAACAGTTAGAGAAAGAGGTACCGCAAGGGTTAATCCCACTGTTAAACCTGCAAGGACTTGGAGGTAAGAAATTAGCTAAGCTGTATCAAGAGCTAAATATTGTCGATGAACAAACTTTAAGAGAAGCATGTGAAAAAGGTGAGATCCGCGGGTTAAAAGGTTTTGGTAAAAAGACAGAGGAAAAAATTTTAGAAGCATTAAATAGTGCCGGAGCTCGACCGGAACGTTTACCAGTATCAATGGTAGTGGCTATTGTTGAGAAGATAGAAGCTTTCCTTTATACGATTGAAGAGATTAAGCAGTTTTCTATTGCTGGTAGTATGCGACGTTTTCGGGAGACGGTCAAAGATCTGGATTTTATCATTGCAACTGATGAGCCTGAAGTAGTACGTGAAAAGCTATTACAGTTTGAAGACCTCATCGACACAATTGCCGCTGGTGATACAAAGGTTTCGATTGTTGTGGAAGGTCGTTTCGATATAAGTGTTGATTTCCGCTTAGTTACAGAGAAAGAGTTTCCGACAACATTACATCATTTTACTGGTTCGAAAGACCATAACGTCTTGATGCGACAACTGGCAAAAGCACAAGGTAAAAAAATTAGTGAGTATGGTGTAGAGGATGTTGAAACAGGCGAAGTGGAAACCTTTGCTACCGAGACTGCATTTTATGAAAGTTTTGGACTTCACTACATTCCACCAGAGATTCGTGAAGGAAAAGATGAAATAGAACTAGCTAAAACAGAAATAGATTTAGTGGATGAAGCAGCGATTCGTGGAGATCTGCATATGCACACCACGTGGAGCGATGGTGCCCAATCTTTAGAAGAGATGGTGGTCCGTGCCAAAGAAAAGGACTATGAATTTATTGCGATCACTGATCACTCCAAATATCTTCGTGTCGCAAACGGATTAAACGAGGAACGCTTACGATTACAACGGAAAGAAATCGAGCAAGTACAAGCAAAACATCCAGATATTCATATTTTTGCTGGTATTGAAATGGATATTTTACCTGATGGACGCTTGGATTTTGATGATGACTTTCTACAAGAGCTTGATTTTGTAATCGCATCGATCCACTCTAGTTTCGGACAAGCACAAGAAAAGATTCATGAACGTTTACTAAATGCGTTAGAAAACCCGAATGTCGATATGATTGCTCATCCAACAGGAAGACTTCTGGGCAGAAGAGACGGATATGCAGTTGATGTAGAATGGTTGATCGAAAAAGCCAAAGAAACCAATACGATATTAGAATTAAATGCGAACCCAAATCGTCTTGACTTAGCAGCTAAGTGGGTGGAACTTGCCCAACAACAAGGTGTGCATATTGCAATTAATACGGATGCCCACAGCTATGCTATGTTAGAAGATATGACAACAGGGGTAGGAACGGCTAGAAGAGGTAAACTAACAAAACAAACCGTCGTAAATACGTGGACGAAAGAACAATTAATTGAATTTTTAACGAAATAAACGAAGAGGAGGTCCGTTTATGAACGAAAGAATTCTTCATGTTTTAGAATTTCATAAAATTATCGATCAACTAGCTGAAAAAGCAGCTTCCTCCCTAGGTATCGAAAAAATACGTAAGTTGAAGCCATCAACGGATCTCGATCAAGTTGTGAATTGGCAAGAGGAAACAGATGAAGCCTATCATGTCATTCGCTTAAAAGGCAATGTCCCGCTCGGTGGCATATCCGACATTAAACCTAGTGTGAAAAGAGCTGTTATTGGAGGGATATTGACTACCCATGAATGCCTAGATATCGCTAGTACCATTTATGGAGGTAAACAACTAAAGCTTTTTATTGATAAATTAGAAGACATCGAATTACCAATTATTCAGAGTTTAGCAGATGAAATTGTCCCGTTAAATGAACTAGAACGAGAGATCAAAAGCTGTATTGATGATCATGGTCATATGATGGATGGGGCAAGCGATAAACTCCGAGGATTACGATCTAAAATTCGTACCAATGAAAATAAGGTGCGTGATCGTTTAGATCATGTTACAAAAACTAAATCAAAAATGCTGTCAGATGCGATTATTACGATTCGTAATGACCGTTATGTGCTTCCAGTAAAACAAGAGTATCGTTCTAGTATAGGTGGCATTGTCCATGATCAATCAGCCTCAGGACAAACATTGTTCATGGAGCCGCAATCAGTTGTGGAATTAAATAATCAATTACAAGCAGCACGAGTTGAAGAAAAAAGGGAAATCGAACGAATCTTAAAAGATTTGTCACAAAGAATCGCTGCTGATGAAGGATTTTTAATCCAAAATGTCGAAGCACTTGCTATGATTGATTTTATTTTTGCTAGGGCAAAATTAAGTCATCAAATGAAAGCAAGCAGACCAACGATGAATAACCGAGGGGTCATCAAAATGAAACAGGCGCGCCATCCGCTGATTCCGGCAGATGAAGTCGTAGCAAATGATGTGGAATTAGGTGAAGACTTCACGGCGATTGTCATAACAGGTCCCAATACGGGTGGTAAGACTGTTACTTTAAAAATGGTAGGACTCTGTACGTTAATGGCCCAATCAGGATTACAGATTCCTGCATTGGACGGTTGTGAGTTAGCCGTATTTTCAGATGTATTCGCAGACATAGGCGATGAACAATCGATTGAGCAAAGTTTAAGTACTTTTTCCTCGCATATGACGAACATTGTAGATATCTTGAATACTTTCGACGAAAAATCATTGCTATTATTTGATGAGCTTGGTGCTGGTACAGACCCACAAGAAGGGGCAGCATTAGCCATGTCTATTCTCGATCATGTCATCAGCAAACAAGCTCGCGTTATCGCAACTACCCACTATCCGGAACTGAAGGCGTATGGTTACAACCGCGAAGGCGTGACAAATGCATCCGTTGAATTTGATATTCAAACATTAAAGCCAACCTATCATCTGCTGATTGGTGTACCAGGACGGAGTAATGCATTTGAAATTTCTAGACGTCTAGGGCTAAATGAAGTCATTATTGAAGACGCTAAAGGACATATCGGAACGGATTCGAAAAGTGTGGAAAATATGATCGCATCCCTTGAAGATTCACGCCGAAAAGCGGAAAGCGATTATGAAGATGCAGAGGCCATTTTAGAAGATGCAGAACAGTTAAAACAGGATCTGGAAAAACAATGGCAGCAGTTCGAGAAAGAACGCGAAGTATTATATAAGAAAGCAGAAGAAAAGGCAGAAAAAGCAGTCGCTAAAGCACGAGAAGAAGCTGAAACTATCGTATCTGAACTGCGTAATATGCAGACAGAGGCGGAATTAAAAGAGCATGAATGGATCGAAGCGAAGAAATTATTAAATGAAGCAAGGCCTGAGTTATCGAAAAAACAGGAAAAACAAGCACCAACCATTGATGAAGACAAAGCAAAAGCGTTAAAGCCTGGTGATGAGGTACGATTATTAACACTGGATCAAAAAGGAACTATTATTGAACAGACAGGTAAAAATGAATTCCAAGTCCAAGTAGGTATAATGAAAATGAAGGCAAAACGAAAAGATCTTTTATTTATTAGAAGAGAAGAGCCAAAAATGGAAAAACCATTAGCAACAGTCAGAGGTTCTGCCTACCATGTCAAACCAGAGTTAGACTTGCGTGGGGAACGTTTTGAAGATGCTGTACAACAGCTAGAGAAATATATCGATGATGCCCTGCTTGCAGGTTACAACAAAGTATCAATCATTCATGGAAAAGGAACCGGAGCACTAAGAAAAGGGGTTAAAGATTTTGCCCGGAAGCATTCGAAAGTTGCCAGTGCACGTGATGGTGATATGGGTGAAGGTGGTCTTGGTGTTACTGTAATGGAATTAAAATAAAAGGAGGCCATGTCATGTCTGACTTTTGGGGAAATATCTTTGTCGAAACCGCAGCCCGTTATAGTGTAGCAGTGTTATGTTTAGTTTTATTTCTTGTAATTTTTGAATTAGTCACTTCTTATAAAAATTGGGAAGAAATTAAACGAGGTAATTTCAGTGTAGCGATGGCAACAGGTGGGAAAATTTTTGGGATTGCTAATGTGATCCGCTATTCTATACAACACAATGATACGATTTTAGAAAGCATTGCATGGGGTGGATATGGGTTTTTGTTACTGTTATTCGGATACTTTATTTTTGAATTTTTAACCCCAACTTATAAAATTGATCAGGAAATTGCCAACGATAACCGAGCTGTTGGCTTTATATCACTAGTAATTTCCGTTGGATTATCCTATGTTATCGGGTCAAGCATCCAGTAAAGGAGTGGCGTCGTGAAAACATTAGCCTATGTTTTAATGGTTATAGCAGTCATTTTTTTAGCAGTAGGAATCTATTATGTCATGACTGTATAGTATTTTTTTGGCAACATATAATAACGATAAGCAAAGTATTAGGCTGATTATTTTGTCAATGTTATACTTGTAAAGAAATCGGAATAATGAAGGAGGAATTTCATAATGGCAATTGTAGCAGCTAGCGATAGCACTTTTAGTAATGAAACTAGCGAGGGATTAGTATTAGCTGATTTTTGGGCTACTTGGTGTGGACCATGTAAAATGATTGCACCAGTCCTAGAAGAAATAGATGGTGAAATGAGTGATCAAGTTAAAATCGTAAAACTTGATGTAGACGAAAACCAAGAAACAGCTGGAAAATACGGCGTAATGAGTATTCCAACTCTTCTACTTTTCAAAGATGGGGAAGTAGTTGACCAAGTAGTTGGTTATCAACCAAAAGAAGCGCTTGTAGAACTAATTAACAAACACGCTTAATAAAACGCGATTATCCCTTATTATAGAGACCCTATAATAAGGGATTCTTTACGTACTGGATCTTTTTTTGTACTATAATAATATTTACATCGAAAAAATAAAGAATAGAGAGAAACATTTTGAAATTCTGGGGGGGTGAAGTGGTGAACGACCATATTAAGGAGAAATTAGCAGTATTGCCAGCGCAACCTGGTTGTTATTTAATGAAGGATAAGCATGGAACGATTATTTATGTCGGTAAGTCCAAAATTCTTCGTAACCGGGTTCGTTCTTATTTTATTGGGGCTAATGATCAAAAAACGCAACGTCTTGTCCGTGAGATAAGAGATTTTGAATATATTGTCACCAGTTCAGAGATCGAAGCACTAATCTTGGAAATGAACTTAATTAAAAAATATGATCCAAAATATAATGTACTATTGAAAGATGACAAATCTTATCCTTTTTTAAAAATTACTAATGAACGACATCCGCGCCTTATTATTACAAGAAAAGTCAAAAAGGATAAAGGAAAATATTTTGGACCTTATCCTAACGTATTGGCAGCAAAGGAAACGAAAAAATTGTTAGATCGCCTATATCCATTGCGCAAATGTAATAATCAAAAAGGGCGGCATTGTCTGTACTATCATATGGGTCAGTGCCTGGCTTGTGCTGATAAGCCACCGTCTAAAGAAGAATATCGAAACATTACCCAAGAAGTCACGAGTTTTTTAAATGGTGGCCATAAAAAAATAAAAGCGGAATTAAAAGAAAAGATGCTAACTGCTTCTGAAGAGTTAAATTTCGAACGAGCTAAGGAGTTTCGTGATTTAATCCAACATATCGAATCAGTCATGGAGCAGCAAAAAATGACGATGAAAGATCAGGTTGACAGAGACGTGTTTAACTTTAGCTATGATAAGGGCTGGATGTGTGTACAAGTATTTTTTATCCGCCAAGGAAAATTAATTGAACGTGATATCTCAATATTTCCGTTTTATGATGAAGCAGAGGAAACCTTCCTTAGTTTTATCGGGAGTTTTTACATGCACCACCATCATCCGAAACCAAAGCAAATACTAGTACCAATTCCTACGGATGTGGATTTGCTCAAGCAATTATTAGATGTAGATGTGCATATCCCAATGAGAGGTCGCAAGAAGGAACTAGTAGAGTTAGCCAAGAAAAATGCTGAAATAGCTTTGCAGGAAAAATTCAGCTTAATTGAACGAGATGAAGAGCGGACTATCCGTGCTGTCGAAACACTAGGTGACAAACTGCATATCGAGACACCACATCGAATTGAATCTTTTGATAACTCGAATATTCAAGGAACAGATCCGGTATCAGCGATGGTCGTTTTTATTGATGGGAAACCGGCAAAAAAAGAATATCGTAAATATAAAATTAAACAAGTGGATGGTCCTGATGACTATGAAACAATGCGTGAGGTTATCCGCAGAAGATATACGAGGGTATTAAAAGAAGGAGCACCACTTCCTGATTTAATCCTTGTTGATGGAGCCAAAGGTCAGATGTCGGCCGCTATAGACGTTTTAGAAAATGAATTAGGTTTAGATATTCCACTTTGTGGCTTAGCAAAAGATGATAAACACCGGACAAGTGAATTATTGTATGGAGATCCGCCAAAAGTAGTCGAATTAGATCGGCGTTCACAGGAATTTTATTTTATTCAGCGGATACAAGATGAAGTACACCGGTTCGCAATCACCTTCCATCGTCAGCTCAGAGGAAAAAGTGCCTTCCATTCTAAGTTAGATGAAATTGATGGTGTAGGTGCCCAGCGGAAGAAATTATTACTTACCCATTTTAAATCGATTAAGGATATCGAGCAGGCATCTGTTGACTCGATCGTAAAGCTAGGAATCCCAAAACCTGTTGCAGAAAATATCTTAGAACATCTCCAGGAAGATGAATAATGCCCCTTTTCCTAAAATGGATGTCGGCATTGGCCACAGGACGTGGCCATTTATAGCCGACTAATAGGAATAAGGGGCTTTAATTATGTAGTACGTGTAAAATAACATGATCTTTATTGACCTCAGCTACACACTCACAGCTTTTGTCCGTTATTTGTAGCATAGTTTCCGCTAAAAATCCAGCTTCCAGTTGAAAATCAATCTCTTTTAATGTTTGCAGTCGTGCTTTAATTAAGCTTCCACTCAATTCATATATAAAACCACGCCGCTTTTCGTGTGTTAAAGCTAACTCTCCCCAGCCAACATGTTGAAAAAATTCTTGTATTTCTTCTGTTGATGCACATTCCGCTTGTCTGGCCAAATTTTTACCCATAACATATAAAATAAGATCGGATTCCTGTCCCAACATATCTGGTAATCCGATATAGCGAAGTAAATCATATCCACTGCTTGTTGTTTGAAGGTTTGTAAGTACTGTAGCAATGTTTGTCTTTTTATTTGTCACTTCATTGTCCCCTCTCTTACCTCAATCAAAACCTAACGCTTTACAACTATTATCACCTTTTTTACCGTTTTCTGCAATCGTTCAAAAGTAACTTTCTCTTTTTTTCCATGGATAATCGACAAATATTTGAAGAAAAAGAATTCGTTTTCTTGACGCTTTTTCCTGATAGAAGTACAATAGTTGTGGTACCAATATACGAAATTCTTGGATGGGATGTCTCGTAAGAGGGAGGAAACGAAAGAAAGAATCCGTACAACGAGATGTAAAGCGCTTTAAAATTTTTGCGCAAAAAAAGAGTCGTATGTTGAATTTATGATGAACTAGAGGGGGGTACACAAAAGGTGGAGAATAGGGAATTTTTTTATCGCAGGTTACATTCACTATTAGGGGTTGTGCCAATCGGGATCTTTTTAATTCAGCACTTGGTTGTCAACCATTTTGCAGTTTATGGTCCTGAGAGCTTTAATAAAGCGGCACACTTTATGCATGATTTACCATTCCGTATCGTGCTTGAAATCTTTATCATTTTTCTTCCTATAATATTCCACGCAGTATTGGGTGTGTATATCGTATTTGTTGCTAAAAACAATGTCAGCCGTTATGGTTTCTTCCGTAACTGGATGTTCTATCTGCAACGAATCACGGGTATCATTACACTTGTATTTATTGTGTGGCACGTATGGGAGACACGAGTTCAAATTGGAATGGGAACTAAAGAATTGGATTATAGCTTAATGGAAAACATTTTGGCTAATCCTGTCATGTTCTGGTTCTATGTGATTGGTGTAGTTTCCACTACATTCCACTTTGCAAATGGCTTGTGGAGCTTTTTAGTAAGCTGGGGTATTACCGTTACACCACGTTCACAAAAAATTGCTACATATGCAACACTATTAGTTTTCTTAGCAGTAACATATATCGGTATTCGCGCATTGTTCGCGTTTGTTTAATAAGTAGTAGGGAGTAAAGGGAGTGAGTATAAATGAGTGATCGCAATATTGTTATTGTTGGTGGTGGCTTGGCAGGTTTAATGGCCACAATTAAAGCAGCAGAAGCAGGCGTACACGTTGATCTATTATCAATTGTACCTGTAAAAAGGTCTCACTCTGTTTGTGCACAAGGTGGAATTAACGGTGCAGTAAATACAAAAGGGGAAGGAGATTCTCCTTGGGAACACTTTGATGATACAGTTTACGGTGGTGACTTTTTAGCGAATCAACCACCAGTAAAAGCAATGTGTGAAGCTGCACCAGGAATTATACATATGCTTGATCGTATGGGAGTTATGTTTAACCGTACGCCAGAAGGGTTACTTGACTTCCGTCGTTTCGGTGGTACACAACATCACCGTACAGCATATGCCGGTGCGACAACAGGGCAACAATTATTGTATGCATTAGACGAACAAGTTCGTCGTTATGAAGTACAAGGGCTTGTAACGAAATATGAAGGATGGGAATTTATTTCGGCTATTATTGATGATGAAGGTGTTGGACGAGGTATTATCGGTCAAAACATCAAATCTCATGAACTAAAAGCATTTAAAGCGGATGCCACTATATTAGCGTCAGGTGGACCTGGTATTATCTTTGGTAAATCTACCAACTCCGTTATTAATACCGGTTCAGCAGCTGCAGCTCTTTACCTACAAGGTGGTATTTATGCAAATGGTGAGTTCATTCAAATCCACCCAACTGCAATCCCTGGTGATGATAAACTTCGTCTCATGAGTGAATCTGCTCGTGGTGAAGGTGGTCGAGTATGGACTTATAAAGATGGAGAGCCATGGTATTTCTTAGAAGAGAAATATCCTGCATACGGAAACCTTGTACCTCGTGATATTGCAACACGTGAAATTTTTGATGTCTGTGTCAATCAAAAATTAGGTATCAATGGTGAAAACATGGTTTACTTGGATCTATCACACAAAGATCCAAAGGAATTAGATGTAAAACTTGGTGGTATCATCGAAATTTACGAGAAATTCGTTGGGGAAGACCCTCGTAAAGTACCGATGAAAATCTTCCCAGCTGTACACTACTCCATGGGTGGTCTATGGGTTGATTACGAACAAATGACCAATATTCCTGGTATTTTTGCCGCTGGTGAGTGTGATTACACACAGCATGGTGCCAATCGTCTAGGTGCTAACTCATTACTATCATCTATTTATGGTGGTATGGTTGCTGGACCTAATGCGATTAAATATATGGACGGTCTTGAAAAAACAGTTGAAGACGTATCATCCACTTTATTTGATAACCAATTAAAAGAAGAAGAAGAGAAATTCGAAGCGTTATTGAATATGCGTGGTGACGAGAATGCATATCAGATCCACAAAGAGCTAGGGGAATGGATGACTGATAACGTAACCGTTGTACGTGACAACGATAAACTGTTAAAAACAGATGAAAAAATTCAGGAATTATTAGAACGTTGGGAAAACATCAATATGGACGATACATCACGTTGGAATAACTCAGGTGTTATGTTTACTCGTCAATTGAAAAACATGCTTCATTTAGCTCGAGTTATTACACAAGGGGCATATAACCGTAATGAAAGCCGTGGCGCCCATTACAAACCAGAATTCCCTGATCGTAATGATGAAGAATGGTTAAAGACAACGAAAGCATCTTTTGACGAACAAAATCAAGCACCGAAATTTGAATATGAAGATGTGGATGTGTCATTAATTAAGCCAAGAAAACGTGACTACAGTAAGAAAAAATAAAGGGGGTAGCGCGAAATGGCAGAGGAGAAATTAACACTAATAGTAACTCGTCAAGATAGTCCAGATTCAGCTCCCTATGAGGAGACTTTCAAGGTAAATTACCGTAAAAATATGAATATCATCTCCGCATTAATGGAAACACAAAAAAATCCAGTCAATGCAAACGGAGAATCTGTAGCACCAGTGCAATGGGAATCAAATTGTTTAGAAGAAGTATGTGGTGCTTGTTCGATGGTAATTAATGGGGAACCTCGACAAGCTTGTTCAACGCTTGTCGATAAATTAGAACAACCTATCCGTGTCGCACCGATGTCGACATTCCCGGTTGTTCGTGACTTAGTCGTTGATCGTAGTCGCATGTTTGACTCTTTAAAAAAGGTAAAAGCGTGGATTCCAATCGACGGTACACACGATCTTGGCCCTGGACCAAGAATGCCAGAAAAGAAACGCCAATGGGCATATGAATTATCCAAATGTATGACATGTGGTGTTTGCTTAGAAGCATGTCCAAACGTGAACAGCAAGTCCGACTTCATCGGACCTGCACCATTGTCACAAGTACGTCTGTTCAATTCTCATCCAACTGGTGAGATGAACAAAAGTGAACGTTTAGAAGCACTAATGGAAGATGGCGGTCTAGCAGGATGCGGTAACTCACAAAACTGCGTACAAGTTTGTCCAAAAGGAATTCCTTTAACAACATCCATCGCAGCACTAAACCGTGATACCAACATCCAATCATTCAAAAACTTCTTCGGAAGCGACAACGCACACTAATATCATTATTCAAAACCCTTCTCCGATGGAGAAGGGTTTTCTGTGCTTCTGGGAGCTTGAAGTTGCCAGTTAAGTCCCCAGAGTTGCCAGTAAAAATCGGAAAGTTGCCAGTAAAGTGGTCGGAGTTGCCAGTAAAATTGAAAAGTTGCCAGTAAAGCCCCCGGAGTTGCCAATAAAACCATAAACTTGCTAGCAAAAATCCTTTTGTTAATAAATAATGGGCTACAGTTGATTGCAAAGTTCGAGTGTCAATCATAAGTTATTATGTACCAGTAGAAGGTGTGAGGGAATGAAGACGGTGATCTAGATGTCGCATGTACCTTTTTATGCTAATAATTATCCATAAAAACTTGTAGCCAATTTAGACGTTTGTAGAGCACAACTTTACTGTGGTTGACATATTATAAGATTGACTAAGTAATTACCCTCTTATTTTCAACGCCCTAAAGTTAGCAAGGAGGGGTTCACATTTGAAAGATAATGACTACAAGCCGAAGCAATTACTAACGAAAAGGGAAAGAGAAGTATTTGAGCTACTAGTACAGGACAAAACAACAAAGGAAATCGCCCAAGAGTTATTTATTTCGCAAAAAACTGTGAGGAATCATATCTCAAATGCCATGCAGAAGCTGGGTGTAAAGGGGCGCTCACAAGCTGTAGTGGAGTTATTGCGAATGGGCGAGTTAGAGCTTTAGATGAAAACCAGTTATTCTACAAAGGAATAACTGGTTTTTCTGTGTGGGCTCATATATTTGGCAAAGTAAATATTAGTGAGTGATTGCAATAATAAAATTGAATCAGGCAATAAATACTAGTAATTAATGTTGGTGAGTGATAAAATCATGGTAAAAATCAATAAGAATGGAAGATTCCCTATGAGTTTTTTGTCAAAATTATTTAGTAATAAAAATGATGAAACACAGGTAAAAAACATGCAAACGAAGAAAAAAACTACGTCTCTTAAAAAGAAAGGTAGTGAACAAGTAGCAAAACGCAAAGGGGAAATTGGCGAGTACAAAATTAATATCCAATTAGATCAACTTCCAAAAGAGTATATGCATTTAGAAGATGTAATGGTTCTGAATGCAAAAGGTAAAACCGGTTATTCACAAATTGACCATATTGTCATCTCCCCATATGGAATTTTTGTAATAGAAACGAAAAATTATCAAGGAACGGTTTATGGTGGGAAAGACAGAAAAGTATGGTCGGTAAATGGTAAATTTAAAATGATGAATCCATTTAAGCAAAATTACGGTCATATTCAAGCATTGAAAGCATTTATTGATGAAAAATATTATCCATTTTTTATATCAATGGTATCTTTTACAAAACGCTGTACCTTCAAACTAAATGATACAGAGTTAAGAAAAATTGCTTCCAACGAATTACTTGTTTATGACGTTGAATTATCAGATTACATTGCCAGAAAAGTATCCGTTAATAAGCATCAATATAAAGCCCCGTTTTTAACAGATAGTGAAATCCAAAAGATTTATGCTCAATTTGAAAAAGCAAATATTACTGATCAATCTATAAGAAAACAGCATGTAGATTCATTGAAGAAAGAGAATAAGGAATCTAAAGAAGAAGGGGCGAAGTGCAAAATTTGCCATAAACCTGTATCGGCAAAAGTGAAAGCATATTGTTTATCTAATCGGAAATTTAAAGGTGAAATCTATTGTTATGATCATCAGAAAAGCATTTGATATGCAATTGAAATTTGATAGAATTCCAATGTAGCAGAAGCTGGCTGTAAAGGGGCGCTCACAAGCTGTAGTGGAGTTATTGCGAATGGGCGAGTTAGAGCTTTAGATGAAAACCAGTTATTCTACAAAGGAATAACTGGTTTTTCTGTGGTTAGGAATTCATTTGAGAAGTAGTGGTTGGTATTTGTGGTTTATGATAAATATTCCAAATCCACTTTATGACAAAATACATTAAAATTATATTTGCAATGAATGCGAAGATGTTAACTGAATATGAATTTTTTATAGAAAGATGTTGTAAAAGGAAGCCAGAATTATTTTCGCTGTAGATTGTAATAAACGGAAATGGAACACCAAAAGTATAAGTATATTTTGTTGTATGCAGTAATGTGGGTGTTTGATCCGGTATGATCGTTGATAGAAATAAAAATACAGCAGCTGCTATTAATAGAATCCATTTATTTAATTGATGTCTTTTTATTACACGGAATAAAAAGAATCCTAATAATATAAATGCAACAGAATACATGAAGATGTTCTTGAATGTAGAATTGATTTTTAATGCAATAAAACTTATTTCAATAAAAGCACCAACCCCAATTAAAAGAAGAAACATAAGAAGAAACTCTATAATTGTTTTTATTATGTCTCCCCTAGTTTTCTATTTATAATTTTCTTTTGATTATACTTTAAAAATAGTTCGATTGTAAAATATTGTATAACAGACCAGGTATTTCTTAACTGGTTTTCCGCGCACGCTCAAGCTCATACTTGATAGATGAAAATAGTAGTAATACTTGATATAATTTAATACAATTATACCATTTTATTCAAAAAGGAGGAGTATTGGTGCGCATTAGTATGGAAGTTTTATTAACCATATTTGTATTTACAGCACAAGTTTTTATTTATTTCATACCAAGTATTTTAGCTACTAAAAAAAATAAACCTAACAAAATAATTGTATATATTATTAACCTTTTCTTAGGTTGGACTCTACTCGGTTGGATAGCTGCACTTTATTTAGCGTTGAAAAGTAACCCTGGAAAGATCAATTATTGATTTTTATGTATGGATATGAATTGCTACATATTATAAAAGAGTTAAAGAATCATCAATCAACAAGTCCATTTCCAATATAATCTAGAGTTTCTAAATCAGCATATACAATCATATTATTAGGCATACCTGTATTTTTTGTAGGATAATCAATCAAATAAACTTCCTTCCCTTGATATGATTGATCATCTAGGTGAATGATCATATTTTGGTTTAAAGTAATTTTGGATACGTCACCATCTTCCCAAGTGCCATTAACCCATTCTTTCTGCTCAGCTGATAGTTGGCCCCAAACAGTCTTTTTAACTTCAACTAAGTCGGTTTTACTCGATTGTTTGTTGTGTTTACCCATATGTTGGTTAGCATAATCATTTGCATTTTGTGGATTAGAACACGCAAAAAGTCCAAACAAAAGAATAGTGGAGAAAACAAGTAGATTATTTTTTCCCATTATCCAAACCTCCCTTATTAACTTAGTCGTCTGATAGTTTGATTAAGTTACAAAAATGTATCGAATTTATCAAAATGACAAAAAAAGGACTTGGCTGTTGATAATCAGGATATTTCACTATGTCGAAATATTCTTTTAACGTGTTAAATTAAAACCAGTTACCCGGCATAAGGAGTAACTGGTTTTATTCATGCTAATTTTTAAACCAATCCGCTTTTTCCATATGTAGAAACGGAATATCCGTATCAACCTTTCCTTCAATTCGTACATTGGAAAAATCGGTTCCAGCTAACCATTCAGCAAAATCAAACTCAGTCGGCTTTTGATCACCACCTAATGCAAGCCATGAAGCTAATGACTGAGGGAAGTATGCTGATGTATGAATCGTTCCAGCCCAATTACGATATTGATTCGAAAACAGCTCTTGATCAGAATCGTTCAACATCCGGAAAGCTTCGAGTCCAGATAAATCATGATTTTGTTTGTTATTCATTGCATGTAACCTTTTGTTGGAATCATCTAAGAAATGGCGGTTTTCTTTAGTCATCATTTCAAAATGATTAGTACAAGTATTTCCTTGACGTACTTGTACACCTCGAGGTGACGTTTCTACAATCGAAGCCATATTACTTTTTCCATCGAAGAGTATATAACTAAATGAACCACGATGCGGAAGTTCTTTTAATAAGGAAACTGCTTCTTCCACATTAGCACATAATTCTAGAATAAGTCTTCCAACCATGTGACAAACAAATCCGTCACCAGGGCGTTTTCGGTTAATAAATGTATAGCCTAAAGTAAGTCCCTTTTCGTTCATTCCGTCCGATCTTCCTGAAACTCGTTGACTGACACCAATTGTCGCATAACCATGATCTGTTGGTTGATATACTACGTAACGCCCATCATAGGTTTTCGGGTGATAATCATAATTACGGATCATATAATCTTTTCCGACAAAAATAGAACAACCGGATTGCTGTAGTTTCAAGCGATAGCCGCCAAACTCTAACAAAACGCGTTCCATTGGCCAGCCCAGTGCATCTCTTAACCCTTCCATTTCGTCCCAGATAGAGGAATTAAAACGTCTAAATATGGTTTTTGCTGCATTCTCGTCAATTCGAAATCGGGGAATTCTTACTTTCCATTGTCTATTTCGATTTTGCACAAGAAAAGAGTTTTTTAATTTTTGACCTTGAATATAGCCTAGATCATAATGCGAACCACGAAATTGGATCACATCTGTATAAATTTGTTTCATTTTTACTGCACCTCAATAAGTATGTAAATTTCAATCAATACTTTACATTATAATCTAATATGAGATTATTGAAAATATAGAAGAACTGTATAATAATGGGGGAGACTATTCCGACAAAACTTAAGCTTAGGGGGGATTAGTTGCAGTTTACATTTAATCCTGATGTTAAATGGAAGAAATACAGTGTCAATTGGTTTCTATATGTAATCGCTGTTGTTGTGACTGTGGTGAGCACATTTTCTAACATGTTAGAGATAGGCATGATCCAGTTAATTATCGGCCTTATCTTGCAATTGTTAATTATTTTATTCGGTATAACTCGGGTTATGTTTTATTATAAAATGCCTAATAAAGTATATTTACGGTTGGAAGAGAACTCTATCTCATTGTATCGACCAAATTTGTTAACCAGAATAAAAATTGAATATCGTAACATTAAGCGTGTTGTTGAGATGGACGATATGTTTTTATTGGTGCAGGATAACGGTAAAGAAGAGCATATAAATAAAGCGTGGTTAACGGAAGAGGTGATCATGATGTTAAAAAAAGAATTAAAATTTATCTTTAGTGAAAGGGCAATTTTCACATGAAGAATATCGAAGTACAGCAACACGAAAATGGATAAAAGGAGTTTGATGTGTATTGGAAAATGAGTTACTATTCAGGCAAGCAGAAGCAAGAGATTTGGATAAAATTGTGAAAATGTTAGCGGATGATCCACTAGGTAAAACACGTGAAAATTATAGACATCCTCTACCAAAGCAATATATTAAAGCGTTTGAAGCGATTCAATCAGATCCCAATAACGAGTTAATGGTGGCTGTTTTGGAAGGAGATATTATTGGAGTACTACAAATTACATTTACCCCTTACATAACGCATCAAGGGGGATGGCGAGCAACGATTGAAGGGGTGCGGACTGATGAGTCAGTAAGAGGGAAAGGGATCGGAACGAAGATGATTACCTGGGCAATTGAGCGTGCCAAAACCCGAAATTGTCACTTAGTTCAACTAACAACAGACAAATCAAGAACAGATGCTTTAAGGTTCTATGAAAACCTTGGTTTCAAAGCAACACATGAAGGCTTAAAATTAAAATTTAACAGGTGTTAAAAGGAAGGTGAATACCATTGAGCAATTGGCCATATGTCTTGTACGCTTTGGTGCTTGGAATCATATCGGTTGTAACAGGTGAAATAGTAACTTTTGTGATGTTAGGATTAATTTTAATCAGCCTGCAAAATATCCACCGTGTACTGAAGGAATTAGTTAAAATCAATCAAACAGATACTAAATAACTATCTACATCATTTATCCACTGTATATATGGGTTACCTTTTTTAGAAAAAAGATGATTTCCTTGCACAAACTTTCTAATTAGTCATTAATTATAACAAGTTTACATGTAGTGTAGGTATTATGTCGAATCTGATACCACTTTATTTGTGGTAGGGCATATTTATGGGATAATATTACCATATCCACTTCGTCATCTGGGTGATGTTTCAAATCAAAATGTGAAGGGACAGGTTTAGTTGAGGGGTGTGTATGGAAAATAGCTAAAACCTGTTCCTTCCTGTTTTGAATCTTCTCAACTGTGGAAGTAACGATTTCTTTAGGAACATAAAAACGGCTGCTTGATTTGACTTGGTTTTGTAATGACCAAAATGACGTGACTTGTTGTTGAAAACCAGCTAATAGTCCGCATGCTTCATAAGGTAACTGTCTTTCGCCTTCTGCAATCAAGGTTTGATAGATGTTATTTGGTAAAGTAATTATTTTTTCCATAATGATTTAGCTAATAACCATGTTTTTTTAATGCCACTTGGAGAAGTGTTTTCCTCTTGTGTAGTTTTTGGATCTTGTTTTTGTGAAACGCTTTTTTGTTCTGGCTTAACTGAGGCTGGTTCTGGTTTACTTGGTTTAGGCTCAACAATTGGCTCTTGTTTCTTTGGTTCTCGAGAAACGGCTGATTCTTGCTCTTTTGGTTCAGAAGGAAGTTCGGATACTCTCGTTTTTGGTTCTTCTACTTGCTCCACCTGTTGGATGTTTTTCTCTTCATTTTCAGTTATCTTTTTATTCACGTTTTCTTTTTTTACCTTTTCATTATTTTTCATTTCCGTTTTTGATTCCGTATTTGCTGTTTTCTTTTTGACAATGATATTTTTGTTGAGTTCGTATTTTGCATTGTGGAATACCTTCTTACCATTTTGGACAGTGATCATATTCGTATCAGTAGATGGACGTCGCGGTTTTGGATTTGTCATCGTACGATTACTTTGGGGTGGGGTTACATGGCTTTTAGGCTTTGCTGCATTTAACATGTTATGCAATCGACGGTATTCACTCGTACGTCTTCTCGTTCGCTGTTGTTGTTTTTCAGGTTGAGGCTGATTTTTGTCTTGAGTAAATACATGCTTCTGCTGATCTATTTGTTTTTTTACTTCATGTAATTCTGTATCTGTATGTCCGATTATTTGATCTACTTTTTCGAGTAATTCATTAATACGTATTTCTTTCACATCATCCTTTATACTGTGAACGTCCTTCTTTAATTGTTGGATTGAGTGGTTAATTGCATGGATTTGAGCAGCTACTTTTTGTTCCTTCTGTTCATAACCTTGTATTTGCTTTTGATAGGTTTCTTCCATAACCTTCATTTCTCCTTTATATTTAGCTAATTCTTTCTTTGTTGATTCTAGTTCTTTCTGGGCTTCCATATATAAAACGGATTCACTCTGATTCCATGTTTCTATTGCTTTTTTATAAACTTCTAGATCACGATTTAATTTTTCAATTTCTTCATAATTATAGAGCCTATATTGATACATGACGATTCACCCTTTTTACTGCACATTAATATAATATTGGTGAAACACCAATTCGTGACAAATGTGCTGTTTTATTCAGATTTTATAACTGATACTGATGAAACTCACACTTGTTTTGCGCTTGCGGACTCTTTTTTATCATATGATATTCGCCTAACTTCCTAAATATCATGATATTTCCGCAAATTCACTAAAACATTTTTTGGTGTGTTGTCATAGGCTATATGGACAGTAATCTTATTTGGAGGTGTTTGCTCGATGCAAATGGATAATCTAACAGGAGGGCAGGAGCTTCTGTGTATTAATACAGAGAAGGTATATGACTGGATCTTAAACGAAGCAACTTTCGATTTGAATTTGCCAGACTTAGAATTACCGATCAACCCTGTAACTGGTGATCCGCTAGAATGTGATGATATTGATTTAGACACAGTAACTTGTGAAGTTGCTCCTGCTGAAACGGATCCAATCGTTGTATTGGAACGTGAAGATCAAGTGTTTATCGTGGATGATGAAGAAGTAACATTACAAATTGTTAACATTCGTAAAAATTTCGAGGTAACTGTTTTCGTTAATTTGGTACCGGCGCTTGGTGGTACTCAGGTAGAAGTTGGTACGGCAGAATTTACTCGTTGTGAGCAAGTCATTCTTTGTGCACCAGAAGGAACAGACATAGATGTATCGTATACAGATCTAGATTGCTTTGTGTGTACTGCTGCATGTGATGCAGGTACTACTACAGAAGCAGATGAATTAGATGTTACAGTAACTGTACGTCTATGCCAAAGCATCCAATCTACTTTTGATGTAACATTAGAACTTGTAGCTGAGTTCTGTCAACCACGAGACATTTTACCATTCCCACCATGCCCAGCACCAACTATTCCAGCACAATGCCCTGTAGTTTTCCCTAGTAACGGGAATAACGGATAATTCAACGACATAGGGATAAAGAGAGGGAAAATCCTCTCTTTCTTTTTTTTCATCTAGAAAGACATACGAAAGAGGTGTATTTATGTCTGATCATCAGGAAATACAACAAAAACTAATTGACTGGCAAGAAGAGCAGTCGTCTTATTTAGACCAAATCAAAGGTTTAATTCAAGATTTAGGTGTTCCTGAAGATTTAAAGATAATTTGCTATTTTGCTTCTTCTTTTCAACTGGCACATCAAGAAGATCGGGAGAATTATGGCATCGGTTCCTTTCATGTTCAGAATGTTGGAAACAAAGCCTTAACTAACCCACATATAGGGCTAAAGATCACCGCCAACATTGACTTTCAATTTTCAGGAAAATACCTCTATCAAAATTCCAAACAAACAAGAATGCTGTCAAATGCATGGGAGCGAATTAATGAACCATCTGACAAAAATGAGATTTGGTTAAGGCCTACCCAACAACAGACAATTGAACCAGGTGAGACATTAACCTTTACCAATTTCCAAATTAAATGGATTCCAACCGATAAATACTCTGGTACGATTCAAGGATTCACCTATGGCAATGAATTACCTAATGGTGTGAATGCATTGAATCAGATTAACCTGAACGGCTCCGTAGCAGATCGACAACAGGAGGGCAATCAACATGAAAAAAAGTAAAAGAGATCAACAATCATTTGATTTTAATCAAATGATAAGCCAATATATGAAAGACTATATCGACCGTATCCATAAGGAGGATTATAAAAAGAATAATAGTTTTGTATATTTGGAAAACGAAACATTGCATATGCTGCTCATGTATTTATTTATAAAAAATACTAGTAATAATACCGACAGTAGTCAAGTTAATTTATCAGAACTAGCGGAGGTACTAGATCGTCATATTGAAAACAACCGTCTAGGTTATGAAGAAGTAATTCAGCTATTAAAATCTAGAGTTGAAGGAAGTAACGAAAATGACTAATCGTTGGTTATATTTGCCGATTGAAGTGAAAGTACGTGAACTAGATGCTAAATTACTTCTGGCTTATTATGCAATTCGTAGAGGCTATCAAGTAATAATTGGCGACCTTGCCTTCGTGGCAGAAGCTGCAGCTCATTATCCTTCAGGTATATATTTCGCAAAAGGCGGACCAAAAGGCTTTCGAAAACGCATGGTTACCAATGCTGTTGAACAGGATCTAAAGGTTGTTGAACTGGATGAAGAAGGATTATTAATTGAAAAAAATCAATATATACGTGATCGAATGAGAAAAGATACTTTAAAGCTTGTCGAACATGAATATTGTTGGGGTGAGCACCAAAAACAAATTATTAGTGATACATATCCTGATATGGCTAACAAATGTCATGTGGTAGGTAATCCACGAATTGATTTACTAAAGCCTAAATTTCGAAATTTGTATCAGGATGAGGTTAAAAGCCTGCGACAACAATATGGCGATTTTATTTTAATTAATACCAGGTTCTCTTTATATAATGCGGCAAAAGGTAAAAAAGATACGGTCTTTGTCCAACATATCAAAGCACTTTATGAGTCTTTTGTAGAAATGATTGAAGTGACTGCAAGCCATTTTCCCCATGTCAACATAGTTATTCGTCCACACCCAGCTGAAAATTTTAATTCTTACCGACGACTGTTCAAAAATATATCAAATGTCCATGTAGTCCATGAAGGCGGCATTAATAAATGGATATTAGCAGCAAAACTCGTAATTCATAATGGTTGTACATCAGGTATTGAAGCCTTTCTTCTGGATCAGCCAGTGATTGTCTATCAACCTTTTGAAACAAATGAAGTAGAGCTGCCAAATTTATTAGGTTTTAAGGCAACAAGTTTGACGGAATTACGTGATACCATTGATCAGCTGTTACATCATCCAGTTGTTATTCCAGGTGATGATAGGTTGTATCATTACTGTAGCTGGGAAAAAGATAAATATGCGGTTGATTATATTTTAGATTTATGTAATACGATTTCGTTGCCATCACCACCTCGTAGCCGTTCGAACCCTAAGGTCCAACAGGAAAAAAAAATTAGAAAGCAAAAGCGGAAATTTTCATTGTCTGCAGCGGAAATTAAATCCTTTTATCAAAAATTAGATGATATAGAGGACCAACCGCCCAAGCGAACGATTAAGCAAATTTCGCGAAATCTCTTCCATATTAAACCAGAATGAATTATTTCATACAGCAGCCGCCTTTGCTTCTTCTTATAG
Organism: Gracilibacillus thailandensis; assembly: GCF_010994055.1. Taxonomy (NCBI): domain Bacteria; kingdom Bacillati; phylum Bacillota; class Bacilli; order Caryophanales; family Bacillaceae; genus Gracilibacillus; species Gracilibacillus thailandensis. The sequence continues at coordinate 108,529 of NZ_WJID01000003.1, forward strand.
CTTTTCTTTTAATCTGAGAAGTGATTACGATTGGTTCATTTGATGATTTAAAATAATTGCCTACTTTTTTTGTAATTTGTTTAGCTTTCATTGATACATCTCCTTTAATTATTGTCCATTTTAGTATATTGAAATGTTTTAAAAAGGGTTTGGACGAATGGAAGTGTTACAGAAAAATTAGGTATTTATCGATTATTAGTATGAATAGCTGTTACCTCAGTCGTTGTGTTATTCCACTTTCTATTTGTATTGTTAGAGCTATTTGTCTGAACCGATTGAAGCATTCTCTGCAACTTACTGTATTCTGATGGCTGATATTTGTTTTTTTTAGATGTCACCGGTTTTCTCATTTCTGTTAATCCTTGTTGCAGCTGATCGACATCCTGTTTGACGCCATTCATTTCATTAATAAATAGTTCTAACCTATCGATCAATTTCGCTATTCGCAATTTCTCCACGTCACCTTTTATGGACTGTACTTCTTGTTGTAATTCTGCGAGCACCTCGTTAAGATTTTCGATATCTAATTGATCACTTTTTTCGTTCATTTTCTGAATCTCCTTTCGTGATTATCGCCTACTACCTAATGTATGATGCTTCTGATAAACCGTGAAATAACATTAACGTTTTACCTATTAGTTTCATAGTCTATAGGGAGATGACGATCATAATGGAGGTGTGTAAGTGAAATGGCAATTAACCACATAACAGGTGGGCAGGAGTTATTATGTGTCAATACCGAAAAAGTATATGACTGGGTCCTAAATGAGGGAACATTTGATTTAAATATAGATGGATTGGAATTGCCAATTAATACGGTGACTGGTGCCCAATTAGAATGTGACGATATTGATCTAAATACCGTAACATGTGAGGTTATTCCAGCGGAAGTAGATTCAATTGTTGTGTTAGATCGCGAAGATCAGGTATTTACAATAGATGATGAAGAAGTAACTTTACAAGTTGTCAATATCCGAAAAAGCTTTGATGTCATCGTAAATGCACAACTAATACCAGAGCTTGGTGGGGGTACAATTGAAATTGGTACGGCTACCTTTTCACGTTGTGAGCAAGTGATACTTTGTGCACCAGAAGGAACAGATATTAATGTATCCTATACTGATTTAAGTTGTTTTGTATGTTCGGTAAATTGTGATACAGGTACAACGACGGAAATCGATGAATTAAATTTGGCAATAACAGTCCGGATATGTCAAAGCATTCAATCAACACATGAGGTTACAATTGAGTTAGAAGCTGATTTTTGTCAGTCACGTGATATGTTACCAGTTCCACCTTGCCCATCACCAACGATTCCGGCACAATGCCCAGTTGTTTTTCCTAATGGAGAACCTGAACCTGAAATAAGTAAAAAGAAGAAAAAACATGTACCAAGTAAGAAAAAATCGTTCGGAGTAATGAATACCGTACAACAACCAGTAGAAGAAGCGCCACATATCGTACAAGAAACAAACGAAGTAACGGCTGTCGAAGAAGAGCCACAGGAACAAACAAATCAGGAATCAGTATTAAATGAAGAACCATTAAATGAAGCAACTCATTCAGAAGACCTAACAAATGAAGAAGCAACAGAGACAAAAGGAGAGGAATAATCCTCTCTTTTTTGTTACTTGTAAGGAAAGTATATAATCCGTGGTATCAACGCATTTGTAAGCAGAGTAGCTATTTTGAAAGCTAGCTAGTGCAAGTCAACCACTACGGCTGACCGTTTCGCTTTCCAAGAGCATGCTAACGCTAAAGGAGTCGAAACGGTCGCCTTCGCTATTCTTGTTCTACAACAAATAATAGAAAAAGGATATTGGGTTTTATAAAACTTATTCGTAATTTCCTATGCCATACCTGCACTTTCACAGGGATGACAACTCAAGCTGCCTGATCTGACAAATGTTGTAGCACATGTATAAAGCGAAGGCCGCCCCCTTTCACTCCTGTGGGAATCGTTTGGCCTGAAGATCCACTTTTTCGAGCGGTTTTGGCTCGAAAAAGTTAGCTGAAGGGCAAACCCCACAGAAAGGGAAGGGGGAAGCCGGAGCGGTGATAAAACTGTTCAAATAATTCATCATTACTACTAAAGTAATAAAGGACCGGCGTGGTTAGCCGGTTTTTCTTAGGACAAGAAAGTATAAAATTTAGGTATTTGTCTAGCTCCGAGCGCCCAAAAACTAGGCGACTTCACGAATCGCCCTACGATAAGTCATCATCGGTTCGCAAGCTCCCCGCGATTCCTTTATCTCAGTTGATTAGCTCCAGCCGCTACGTTTTTAAGCGGGCGCTCTGGGCTTTTCTTATATTCTACCTATTATATAAATGGGTAGCTCTTAATAGGCTGCGGTCGTTACTGTTTTGCGACTATT
>NZ_WJID01000030.1:0-1045 GCF_010994055.1 Gracilibacillus thailandensis
CAGCTGACGAATACTAATCGATCGAGGACTTAACTATACGATTTGTTTGAGCTTGTTGATGACTCTTATCTAGTTTTGAAAGTATATTAAATTTTTACTTGATTTTTTCAAAATACATAGTATAATATTCTTTGTCACTAAAAATAACAGTACAAGCCTGGTGGCGATAGCGGAGAGGTCACACCTGTTCCCATGCCGAACACAGTAGTTAAGCTCTCCAGCGCCCATGGTAGTTGGGGCTCACGCCCCTGCAAGAGTAGGACGTTGCCAGGCATTTTCTTCCATTCCACAGTAGCTCAGTGGTAGAGCAATCGGCTGTTAACCGATCGGTCGTAGGTTCGAATCCTACCTGTGGAGCCAATGGAGAGCTGTCCGAGTGGTCGAAGGAGCACGATTGGAAATCGTGTGTGCGGTTAACACCGTACCGAGGGTTCGAATCCCTCGCTCTCCGCCACTTTTAATATAGGCCCGTTGGTCAAGTGGTTAAGACACCGCCCTTTCACGGCGGTAACACGGGTTCGAATCCCGTACGGGTCACCACTTACTTAGGAGGATTAGCTCAGCTGGGAGAGCACTTGCCTTACAAGCAAGGGGTCGCAGGTTCGAGCCCTGCATCCTCCACCATTCAAAAATTAATACATTCCTTATTATCGCGGGGTGGAGCAGTCTGGTAGCTCGTCGGGCTCATAACCCGAAGGTCGCAAGTTCAAATCTTGCCCCCGCAACCAAAAGGTCCGGTAGTTCAGTTGGTTAGAATGCCTGCCTGTCACGCAGGAGGTCGCGGGTTCGAGTCCCGTCCGGACCGCCACTATAAACTTATCAATTCCTGGCTCGGTAGCTCAGTCGGTAGAGCAACGGACTGAAAATCCGTGTGTCGGCGGTTCGATTCCGTCCCGAGCCACCACTTTTAGAGTTTCTCTTTCTTATTAATATGTTCAATATTTATGGAGGGATAGCGAAGTTGGCCAAACGCGGCGGACTGTAAATCCGCTCCCATCGGGTTCGTAGGTTCGAGTCCTACTCCCTCCACCATTTTATTAATTTT